>DASXGO010000469.1:0-2502 GCA_036489055.1 Candidatus Cybelea sp.
GCTCCGGCGACGTGTTCTACGCGCGGACGCACGATCACAGCACGATGGGAGTCGCGACCGGAAAGACTTCGGTAAGCACGAACTTCGACGTGCCGAGCAACATCGAGGCCGGCAAGAGCACGCTGGTCGTCGTCGCCAACGGAATTTCGTCGCAAGGCGTTACCGTGACGGTTTCCTCCGGCAAGAACAAGCGGCATCGCCGATAGTCGACAGGCAGTGATCGAAACGAGCGCCGGTTCGCGATGCGGACCGGCGCTCGGCTTTTGCGAACGACCCTTTACGGAGGAGGCTGACCGCCCGTAATCGCGGTGGCGTAGAAGTTGTTGCCGTTCCAATACCCATGCGCGACGATCTGCCGGCCGACCGCAACGCGGCCGCTGCTCTGGTTATTGAGCGCCGCGGAATCGTCGATGACGACCGAGCCCGTGGTTTGCTGGAGCGTCACGAGATGCCCTTTGACCGACGTGATCGTTCCCGCAACGACTTGATGGCGATAACTTACGTTGGGACAGTTACCGTTCGGGGTCCACACGTCGCCGTTCCAACTGCCGCAGTTTGTATCGATGTAGGACGTACCGGGGCCCATCGGCGCGGGCGCCGGCGGGGGCGCGGGAGCAGCCGGCGGCGGCCCACCTTGCGGCGGAGGCGGCGCGCCTTGCGCGATTGCCGTCGTACTGAAACCGAGCATGCCGACGGCCGCCGTAATAATCATCAAGAGAGCTTTCATGGCTCCCTTAATTCCCACGAACGCGACTCTCAACCGCATTAGCCGTTAGACGGCAATGAGATGGCGTTCGTAACCAAGCACGCGCTCAGCGCGCGACCTGCGCCTAGTAATTATACGATGAAGAACGGGATCGCGGCGAGCTGCAGCAGCGTTGAAAAGACCGCGAGACCGAGCGTCGAGCGATCGAGCAAGATTCCGGCGACGGCGCTGCCGGCAAACCATGCGCCGCCGATGATCAAATCGAAAAGACCGAAGCTCGTCGCACGCCGCCGGTGTGCGAGCACGCTCGCGACGAGTGCGAGTAAGAGCGCGTCTTGTACCGCGATCCCGACACCCCAAAGCGCCGCACCGGCCTGCGCCGCCGCACCGCGTCCCATGAATGCCAGCGGCGTTGCCGCCGCCGCTATCGCGACTGCAACAATGACCACGGGTTTACCGATCCGGTCGAACAGCCGTCCTAGAATGGGCGCAGTAATCCCGCCGACTGCCATCGCAACGGCGAACCAAATCGAAATGGCCGGCACGCCGAGCACGTGATCGCGCGCAAACCGAAACGCGATCAGTGCAAAGTCGACGTAACCTGCCGCGAAGAGAGCGCCGCCGGTCGCGTAGCGTCGAAACGCTGCGGCGTCGAGCACGCGTGGACCCGCGTCGCCCGGCGAAGCCGGCTGCGCGAACGGCAACCCGACGGGCATCGCGATCGCCAACATCGTCAGCGTTATTACTGCGGGGACGATGAGTATACCGAAACCCAACTTAAATCCACCGTGCGCTAACGCAACCGCAACCACGAGCGGACCGACGGCGGCACCGGTTTGATCGAGCAGCTCGTTGATGCCGAAAACGCGACCACTGCCGAGCAGCGTGCCCGCGTGCGACAGCATGGCGGTGGTTACCGGTTTGCGAATGCCGCGCCCGATCCGTTCGCCGACCATGAGCCCCGCCGCGGCCGGCCAGTTTCCGACGAGTGCGAGCGCCGGAACGCAGAGCATATTGATTGCGTAGCCCACCCACACGTCGAGCCAATAGAGACCGGTGCGGTCCGCAACGGAGCCGGCGACCGAACGAATCGCATATCCTGCGAGCTCGCCCCCGCCGGCAACGACGCCCACGATCGCGCCGCTCGCACCGAGGTGGCCGAGAAAGGCACCGCCGATCCCGCGTCCGCCTTCGTAGGTGAGATCGGCGAAGCCGTTGACGATGCCGATGAGCACGACGAAGCGGAGCGCGCGCTTCGCATTAACTGCCTGATTCAGCTTCAATGGTAGCGGCTATTTCGCCGGTTTCATTTCACCCCCCGGTGGCGCGCGCTAGTTAATCGCCTTCGCCTCGCGAATATGCCCGCATGGCGTCCAAATATCGCTACGGCGAGATGACGTGGCTCGAAGTAAAGGCAGCTGCGGCGCGTCCCTGCGTTGCGATCGTGCCGATTGCGACGCTCGAAGACCACGGACCGCATCTGCCGATCGACACCGACCTGCTGCTCTGCGCGAGCGTCTGCGAGCTTGCCGCATCGCGGGCACCCGATCGAACGGTTCTCGTGCCGCCGATCAATCACGGCTACAGCCCGCACCACATGGACTTTCCCGGCGCGATCACGATCGGTCCGCACACGCTCATCGACTACGGTTTAGACGTCTGCAAGAGTTTGGCGCACCATGGGTTCGACCGGATTCTGATCGTTAACGGACACGGGAGCAACGCTCCCTTCATCGACATTATCGCGCGACTCTGCGTCGTACATACCGACGCGCTGGCGGCGGCCGTGAGTTATT
>DASXGO010000001.1:0-5459 GCA_036489055.1 Candidatus Cybelea sp.
CGTAGTATACCACTGGGCGATCATTTCGGTCGCGTCCACCAGGCGCGGACCGGGCCGGCTCAGGTGCGCGTTCCCATCCATTGCCAGCACTCTGCCCGCGCGGCGCGCGCGCAGCGAACGCCAGGGTTCGATCGCATCGAGCTCGTCGGTCGCGCGCCGGCTCTTGGAAAGGTCGAAGCCGCACGGCGCCACGATCACTGCATCCGGATCGGCTGCAGCGATTGCGTCCCACTCTAATCGTTGGGAGTTCGCGCCGGCGTTCGCTAGGATCGGCGTTCCGCCGGCAATCTCGATGAGCTCCGGTATCCAATGCCCCGCGCTCATCGGCGGATCCGTCCACTCCAACACGAGAGTGCGCATGCGTCGCGTGTCACCCCGTACCGTGTCACCCCGCACCGTGTCACCCCGCGCCGTGTCACCCTGAGCGTGTCGAAGGGTAGACACGGCGCGAATTCTGGCTGTGAGCGATTCCACCAGCTCGCGTGCCTGCTCTCCGTGCTTCGTGACGTCGCCTAAGAACTCGATCGTCGCGAAGACGTCGTGCAGCGACGCGGGCTCGAGCGAAACTACTCGGGCATCGGAACGTAGGCGCTTCGCGGCCGTCGCGACCACGTCGTACGAAACCGCGCAGACGGCACAGAGCTCTTGCGTGACGATCAGATCCGGTTGTAAAGTTTCGAGCAACTCGGCGTCGAGACGATAGAGACTCGATCCGGCATGTACCGCGGCGCGCACGTGCCGATCGATCTCGCGCGGCGAATCGAACTCCGGTCCGGATGCCGATGTGAGCTTCGGCAACGCGGGTGCCTCGGCCGGATAATCGCATTCATGCGTGACGCCGACGACCTCGTTGCCGGCGCCGATCCCGAAGAGAATCTCCGTCGCACTCGGCAGCAAACTAACGATCCGCATCGTTTACCCTGAGCCCTTCGACTTCGCTCAGGATAAACTCTGTCGAAGGAAGTGCTACTCTCCCTGCGCGAGCGAATAGCCACGCTCGCCGTTAAACGTGTACAACCCCTCCGTTTTGATGACGTCAAAGCCGGCTTGCTCGGCGGCGGCGAGCAGCTTGATCACGTGATCGGCGGTGAAGAGCTCGCCGTTAGCCTCGAAGCGGCAGCACCAATGATCGCTCCAGTAAGTGTCGGGATTTCCTTGCGGCCAGACCTTCGTACCGCGGTTGCTGATCGTCGTGAGTCGCACGCCCGGGATCTCGAATTGCTGCATGACGGCCGCGATCCGATCGGGATTCCCGTCGCGCCGATCGATGAAGAGGTCGACCCCCGCGCGCAGTTTCATCGGCGGTTTGCCGGCGGGCCGAATTGCCAAGTTCATCGCGGCTTCTTTATCGTACTCGATGGCTTTGAGCTCTTTGGGTTTCTGGCCGAGCCGTGCAATGACCGCGTCGCCGAACTCCTTGGTCCCGACCTTCTCGCGCGACGTTCCCTCTTTGTAAATGTCGTACGTGTGAATCCCGTCCTCAATCGTCTTCAACCACGCGTTGTGCACGCGCTCGGCGGCGTCGGCTTGACCGATATGCACGAGCATCAAAATCGCGCCGTGCAGCAGGCCTGAGGGATTAGCGAGATTCTGCCCCGCCCGCCGCGGCGCCGACCCGTGAATCGCCTCGAACATCGAACAGTGGTCGCCGATATTCGCCGAGCCCGCCAAGCCGACGGAGCCCGTAATCTGCGCCGCGACATCGGAGAGCACGTCGCCGTAGAGATTCGGCATGACGATCACATCGAAAGCTTCCGGCGTGTCGGCCATCTTTGCGGCGCCGATATCGACGATCCAATGCTCGTTCTCTATATCGGGATACTCCGTTGCGATCTCGTTGAAGGTTCGGTGGAACAAGCCATCGGTGATCTTCATGATGTTATCTTTGGTAAAGCAGGTGACTTTTTTGCGCTTGTTCGCGTGCGCGTATTCGAAAGCGTAGCGGATGATCCGTTTGCTCCCAGGCCGCGAGATCAGCTTCAGGCACTGCGCGACCTGATTCGTTTGGCGGTGCTCGATGCCGCCGTAAACGTCTTCCTCGTTCTCGCGCACGATGACGATATCCATGTTCGGGTGTTTCGTCGCGACGTACGGATGCAGCGACGCGCAGGGGCGAACGTTTGCATACATGCCGAGTGTCTTGCGGACGGTAACGTTGAGGCTCTTGAAGCCGCCGCCTTGCGGGGTGGTGATCGGTGCCTTAAGAAAAACCTTCGTACGGCGCAGCGAGTCCCAGGACGCGGGCTCGATGCCGTTACTGAGACCTTTGTTGTAAACCGATTCGCCGATCTCGATCTTCTCGAGCGCCAGCCGCGCGCCGGCAGCGTCGAGGATCCGCAGCGTCGCGGTCATGATTTCGGGCCCGATTCCGTCGCCGTATGCGACGGTCACCGGCACTTTCTTCGCCGTTGCGATGGTTGCCGTCAATTCGTTCTCCTTGTGCCGCGGTACCCTCGCGGCGGCCGCTTCGAGTACGGCGTCTACCGTCGCCACTCCTGGGCATTCCAGCCTTCGCTGATGCCGTTAGGAGTGAAGTTCTCGAGCGCGGTCGTATGTGCGTAGCGCAGCGCCTGATAGTAAATGAAGGCCGCCGGGGCATCGCGCAAGAGCAAAGATTCGATTTCCGAGTACGCGTGGCTTCGAGTCGACCGGTCGAAGGTGGAGAGTGCCAGCCGTTGCGCCGCGTCCATCGAGGGCGAGCAGTAGCGCGACACGTTGTTCCCGGCCGGGGGGATCATCGAGCACATCCACTGTGACGAATTGTCCGGATCCGATCCGGAGACCCACGAATACATCGCGAGGTCGAACTTTCCGCCGTTGAGGATGCCGCCGCTTTGCGCGGCCGCATAGAGCGTTGCGTAGTCGAACCCCTTGAGCTGCACGTCGATACCGAGCGGGCGATACATCTGCTGAATTTGCGCCGTGATCGTTCGAATGATTTGGCTACCCAGTCCGTAAGCGAGCAGCAGCGAGAGCCGCTCCCCGTTACGCACGCGCACGCCGTCCGGACCCGGATGCCAGCCGGCCGAATCGAGTAACGCCTTGGCTCGCTGCGGATCGTACGGTATGGGCTTCAAGGTGGGGTCGAAGGCCCAGTAAAACGGCGAGAGATCTGCCACGGCGAGGCGGGCGGTGCCGTACGTGTCGTCCCGCACGATCGCCGCTCGATCCATACCGAGCACGAGCGCCTGGCGCACGCGGACGTCATCGAGCGGCGGCCGCTGCAGGTTGAAGAGAACGGCCGTATAGACGGGCGCGTCAACCAGCTGACGCGCGATGCCGTCCACGCCGGCGACGCCGCGATAGACTGCCGCCGGAATCTCGATCGCCAAATCCGCTTCGCTCGAACGCAACTCTGCCTCGGTGGTGTTGTCGTCGGGAATTATCGCAAGCGTCAGCTCTTTGAGCATCGGCGTACCGCGAAAATATGCCGGATTCGCGCGCAGCACGATGCGATCGCCGCGGAGCCAGCGCACGAATTCATACGGACCGGTGCCGACCGGCGCCGAGTTGAACGGCACGTGATTGATGTCGGAATATTTCGCGAGGATATGTGCCGGCAAAACTGCCATCGGCGTGTCGCTCTCGGCAAAGATGGTATCGACGGCCGGCGGAAAGATCCGCTTCATGTGCATGACGACCGTGTAGTCGTCAGGGGTATCTATTGACGCAACCTGGTCGTACCCGCGTCGCGAAACCACATTGTTGCGCGGGTTCATGATGGCTTGCCACGTGAATTTTACATCGCGACTGGTAAAGCGCGCGCCATCTTGCCACCGCACTCCACGGCGGAGATGGTAGGTGAGGGTCAACCCGTCGCGGCTGAGGCCGCCGTTCTCGGCGGTCGGAACGGTTGCCGCCAGCGAGGGAATCTGGCGGTGGTGCTCATCGTGGGTGACGAGCATGTTGAAAATGAGGCCGTCGGCGAACGTTTCGATGGTGTTTTGGGAGAGAATGGGATCGAGTTGCGTTGGATTGATCGGGATCGCGATGCGCAGGCGATTCGAAGACGCGGCGAAGCGTTCGGAGCCCTTCGAGCACGCGGTGGTGGCGAGTATCGTAAAAGCGGCAGCCCAACAGAGTGCCGCGAGCCGCATCACCCCACGCAGCGGAACTTTGCGTACATGTAGGGATAGTCGGCGTAGAACCAGTTGCGGAGCGAACGGCGAACGAGTTCGCGCGGCGTGACCGGCGATGCGCCTTTCATCACGTAGTGCTTGCCGTCGAAGAAGTCGGCCGAGTACTGCGGATACGACGCCATCGGTTCGAAGCCCGGGAACGGCGCGAACGGCGTCGCGGTCCATTCCCAGCCGTTGCCGATGAGATCGAAGATGCCCCATGCACTTGCGCCGTCGGGGTGCGCGTCGACCGGCTCGGGATCGAACCGCTCGAATCCGAAGTTGCCGTGGTTCGGCGCAGGCCGTTGGTTGCCCCACGGAAAGGCGCGCTCCTCGCCCGCGGGCGTGCCGAAGGCAGCACGATGATACTCGGCTTCGGTCGGGAGACGCATCCCCATAGAACGGGCGTACTCTTCGGCCTGCCGATGCGTCACGTATACGGGCCAGGAGAGCGGTAGCGCAATCTCTTCAAACTGCAGACGCAGCAGCCAAGCGCCGTCGCGGCGTCGCCAGAATTCCGGCACCGCGCCGCCCTGCTCGACGTAGCCCAGCCAGTCGCCGTTCGTCACCGGATAGGCCGCCACATCGAAGGCGCCGACGTGCTCTTGGGTTCGCAAAAATTCGTTATCCCAGCCGAAGGCGATCGCATCGGGATCGGCGCCGAGCGTCGCCACTCCGGCGGGCACGTTGCGCATCTCACCGGTTGACACCGTTCGATCTTCGTGCCGAAAGCTTAGCCGCCGTTTGCGCTCGAACGGCAGCTGATGGAGGATGTACATCAGGGTTTCTTGATGCATCAGCTCGTGCTCTAGGATCGTGTATGCCGCTTGCCCGCGTACCAGCCGCGGCACCTTTGAATCTTCGAGCTTCGCCGATTCGAAAGCCGCCCGCACCCGTTCGTCGCACTGCGTTGCAAAAGCGGCGACGGTCTCCCGATCCGGCCACTGATGTTCGTGACGCTGGGCCTCGTCGAGGGACCCGGGATCGATGCCGCGTTCGAAGAGGATCTGAAAGTCGGCATTTACCGGCGGTTCGCCGAGCGCAGCCACGTTGAGGGTGTTCACGCTGAACGCCGGTATGTGCCCTTCGTAAAAAATGAGGGGATGACGCAGCGGAATCGGCCGTTCGTAAAACGCGGAAGCGTCGACCAAATCGAACAGGCTCGCGGTGCGCTCGCGATTGAAGCGGTACCAATCGACCAATTTGGCGCGGTCGAGCGCCGTACCGGTAACTATAGCGTGCCTCGCTTTTCTTGCTCCCGCTCGATCGAAACGAAAAGCGCCTTAAAGTTGCCCTTGCCGAACGAGAGACTGCCCTTGCGTTGGATGATCTCGAAAAAGA
>DASXGO010000034.1:0-3001 GCA_036489055.1 Candidatus Cybelea sp.
GAGCCGGTCCAGACCGGCCGCGCCGTGGGTACCGGCGACGGAGTAAAAACGTCGGTCGGTGCGACGGCCGGCGCTGTCGCATTGAACGGCGTCGGCGATGCGACGACTTCGCGTTGGCCCAGCCGCACCAAGAGACGATGCGTCGCGGCGTCGTAGCGCGCGGCGACGCCGAGCTCTTGAAGCGCCGGCCCAGCCGGAACGTACGCGGCGTCGAGCGCTGCAGCCGGCCCTGCCGCGACCGGTATGCGCACGCTGCGCGGGCCACGTTGCACGACGAGTACGTTGCCCTCGAACCAGAGCCGATCGGCAATGCTCGTCAGGAGCGGATCCACCGGCGCAAAGACGCGTCCGTTTGCGACGTAGGCGCGCGCGTACGCGCGCAGCGGGCGCCCGTCGACGAGGACCGTGACCGGAGGACCCGGTGGGAATAGCGGCACGTTCCCCCGATATACCGCTTGGAATGCAGCGACTCATCTCCGCGTTTCGCGAAGCCGTGGTGCGCTTCGCTCGGGACGGGTGCGCTTTTCACGCGCAGTCGGTGGCATTTAACGCAATCTTCGCGCTCTTTCCGCTCAGCGTTCTGGCGATCAGCGCGATCACGCTGGTGCTGCCCGAATCGGAGCATCGCGCGATGCTATTCTTGGACGCGCTGGCGCCCACGCTGCACGACTATATCGTCAACAATCTCGCGACCTACATTTACGGTCGAGGCATCTCGAGCTTGATCGCGCTGGCGTTTTTGCTGTGGTCTGGAAAGAATCTCTTCTTGGGCCTGGCGTATGCGCTCGATCGAGCGCTCAACGTTCCGAAAGGGCGGCCCCTCGTTCACAATCTCGCGCTCTCACTTGTCATGCTGCCGGTGACCGGCATCTTGCTGTTGGTTGCGATTGCGCTGCCGATCGTGCTCTCGATTACCTTCCGCGTGGCCGGCTTCTACGACCCAAGCCGCATCACGCACCTTCTGGCGTATCTGCTCTCGATCGCTCTCGTCTTCATCGTCGCCGTCGTGCTCTATCGCTGGCTGCCGAACCGAAGCGTCTCGTGGGCCTTCGCGCTTCGCGGCGCAACGGTCGTCGCAATCGCTTGGCCTGCCGTGCAATATGCGTTCGCCGCCTATCTCACGCACGTCGACTTTTCATACATTTATGGCGCTTTGTCGGCGCCGCTCGTCTTGCTCCTCTGGTTCTACTGCATCGGGTCGATCTTTCTCTTCGGCGCGGAGTACAGCATCGCGTGGCCGACCGGACATCCCGAGGCCGCTGCAGAAGAATCGTCCGCCAATGCTTGAAGGAAGTTCGCTGCGCCGCTTTCTCATTACGGCGCTGATTAGCTCGTCGCTCGCCTTTGCCGTGGCTGCAACGCCGTCGCCGGCGCCCACGCCGGCGCCCACGACGACGCCTCCGCCGGTCCCGGCTGGAATCGAGCAGCTGCCGACCGTAATCGTCTATCCCTTCGACGTGCAGACGGGTACGGATCCACGTATCGGCATCGCGATCGGTCAGATCCTGGCACAAGAGATGGGCGCCGCCGGCGGCATCAGCGTGCTTCCCGTACCGCAAGGCATCAAGCGCGCCGATTTTCTCAACAACGCGCACGCGCAGCACGCCGACTTCTACATCAGCGGGTATGTGACACCCGTCGGTGATAGCGCCGCAGTTGTCGAACAAGTCGTGAGCGTCGAGAGCGGTGTGATTCTTTTTTCGCAGACCGCGCAAGTCGCCAGCGTTGCCGACGTCGCCTCGCAGTCACTGCTCGCACGCGAGCAAATCCTAGCCGTCGTGGGGCGCGGCACCGAGAACGTTCAGCCGCGTCCCAACAATACGCCGGCGCCGACGTCGACCAACGGCGCCCAAGTTCCGATCCAGGGGCTCGGCAGCATCGTCAGCTCGGTCTTCGGCAAGCACAAGGGCTCGCATACGCCCACGCCAGGACCCGTCGTAAAACCGTCGCGCGGCGTGATCGTTGCGCCGGTGACCGCTACGGGTGCGGTCGCCTCGGCCGACCTTGCCAATGCGGGTCGTGAGCTCTTCTTTGCGATGAACGCGCACTTCACCACGCAGATGACCGCCGTCACATCGAACGTCCAGCAATCGGCCGATACCATCTGCGGAACGAACCGCAATAACACCGTCGCAACCGGCACGCTCGCGCAGAGCTCCGATCATCGCAAGACGGAGTATCAATTCGACCTGTTTGTCTACACTTGCTTCGGCGTCACGCTGGGCCATCAGACCAGTAAAGCATCGTCCATTAAGAGCGCCGTCGGCGCGGCGGTTGCAGCGTACGCCACCGCGCATCCCGATAACAGCTAGCGAACTTACTCCAGCAAACCTTCGGGCGGGTCGATGACGATCCGCCGCCGTTCGAGGTCGATCGCGCTAACGATCGCTCCAACCATCGGCACCATTCGCCCTTCGATTACCAGCATATCGCTCGACGGAAAGTGCTCGACGCGCTCGACGTTGCCGTATTCGGTTCCGTCCTTGCCGTAAACGGCACACCCAACGAGGTCGTCGTCGAAATATTCACCCGCGTGCAGCGGAACGTCGGCACGGGGTGCGTAAAGGATCGCGCCCGCGTACGCGGCCGCGGCGCCTGCATTGTCGACGCCGGTTATTCGGATCAGCAGCCTGCCTTTGTGTTTGCGGACACCTTCGATTCGAATCGCCGCCGACGCGTCCGTGCTGCCGCAGTGAAGCTGCGCGCCTGCAGAAATGACGGTGCGACCCGCACTTGTCGGGTCGCACTTGAGCTCGCCGCGAACGCCAAAAACTCCCGCGATCCGTCCGACGGGTATCAGTTTACCCAGAGCCTGTCGAAGGGCCGGCATCCTCGGAATCTTGCGCCGCTTCTTCGCTGTCCAGGATATCCACCGCCACGCGCCCTTCCGCGGTCGCGCGCACGACCGTGCGCAAGGCTTGCGCCACACGCCCGCTGCGCCCGATGACCTTGCCTAAATCCTCGGGATCGACGACGAGCTCGATGACCGGCTGCGCGGTTT
>DASXGO010000069.1:0-2697 GCA_036489055.1 Candidatus Cybelea sp.
GTCATCGACGACGAGCCGCATATCCGCGACCTGCTCTCGTTGGCGCTCGGACATGCGGGTTACGCCGTTCGCTGCGCGCCCGACGCCGCGTCGGGCCTCGAGCTGGTACGCGAGTGGGAACCCGACCTTATCGTGCTCGACGTCATGATGCCGAAGATGAGCGGGATCGAGATGCTGCCGGCACTTCGGCGCACGACGGACGCGCCCGTGGTCGTGTTGAGCGCGCGCGGCGAAGTCGACGATAAAGTAGAGGGCCTGGCACACGGCGCCGACGACTATCTCAGCAAGCCGTTCGCAATCTCCGAGCTTCTCGCTCGCGTTGACGCGAAGCTGCGGCGCCCCCATCTCGAGGCGCGTGCGACGCTGGAGTACGCCGGGTTGAGCGTCGACCTCGAACAGCACGTCGTCGAACGCGAGGGCCGCCGGCTCGACCTCTCGCCGCTCGAATACGATCTGCTCGTGACGTTGCTGCGGCGGCCGCGCCGCGTCTTCACGCGCGAAGAGCTGCTCGACGCGGTATGGGGCAATGCCGACGTCGGAACCGGCGCGGTCGAGCGCTATATCTCCTATCTTCGCGGAAAAGTCGACGACGGCTTCGAACGGCCGCTGATTCAAACGGTGCGCGGCGCCGGATACACGCTGCGTGCCTGATTCATTTGCATCCTTCGGCCGAGGCCTGACGCGCAGCTACGTATTGCTGGCCGTCGCATTGATCGCGCTCGTCGTTGCGACGACGAGCGTACTGGCGTTCGTGCTCTACGTCGGTACGCTCGATGCGAACATCGCAAGCGAAGCCCAGCGCGCCGCCGCTCGCGCCGCCGCTTACGAGCGGCTGAACGAGCCGCTGCAAAACTACGCCGCCAACCTAGCAGACGAGATCGGCAGCCGTCGGGTTAGCGTGCGCATTTACGACCTCGAGCATCGGCTGATTGCGGCGAGCCGCCCGGGCCCGCTTGCGCGGGGACGCTTTACGCGCGTGCTGGGTGCGCTCACGGGCCTGCAGCCGGCAATCGTGAACGTCAACGGCGGGACGATCGTCGTTATCCCGGAGTTGGCGGGATTCGCTCGACTGCTAGCAACCTATTTGGCAGTCGTCATTCCGATCGGTGCGCTCGCCGTGCTCGTTGCGTGGCTCGTCGGACGCGCCATCACGCGGCGCGCGGTCGCGCCGCTTCAAGCCGTCGCCTCAGCTCTGCATGGCATCGCTGCCGGTGATTTCACGCCGGCACCCTTGCCGGCCGATGACAACACCTTGCGCGCATTGACCGGCGCCTACAACGATGTCGCACATCGGCTGACGGCTGCCACGGCCGAGCGCGAGCGCAACGAGCTGCAAATGCGGCAGTTCGTCGCCGACGCTGGCCACGAGCTGCGAACGCCGCTGACGATCGTGATGGGTTACCTCGAGATGTTGCAGCGCGGCGCCGTCGGCGAGTCGGGAATCGAGCACGTTTACGATACGATGCTGATCGAGAGCCGGCGTATGAAAGCCGCGATCGAAAAGCTGATCTTGCTCGCGCGCCTCGAGCGGCCGGCCGCGACGCCGAGCGGACCGGTCGACGCGCGCATGCTCCTCCAGCGTGCCGCCGACGCGCTTGCGCCGATCGCCGGCGGGAGTCGCATCGTCGTCGAGGCACCCGAACAGCCATGCCTCGTCGTCGCCGATGAGAGCGAACTTTCGGAGGCGATCAAGAACGTCATCGATAACGCCGTTCGCTACGCCCCCGAATCCGCAGTGCGCGCGGAACTAATCTGCGAAGAGGGCCGCGCCGTCGTGACCGTCGAGGACCAGGGACCCGGCATGGAAGCCGCGGACGTTGAGCACGCCTTCGACCGCTTCTACCGCGGCGGATCGCGCGCCGGCGAAGGCTCCGGCTTGGGTCTCGCGATTGCGAAACGAGCGGTCGAGCGGGCAAACGGCACGATCGTCATCCAAAGCCGCTCCGGAGCCGGTACGCGAGTAACCATTTCGATTCCACGGCGGTCGGATTGAGTTATGAGCGTCAAAGTCTACGGCATCAATCACATCGCGATCGAAGTGGACGACATCGAAAAGGCCGTCGCGTTTTATCAAGACGTCTTCGATTTGGTCAAACTCGACGAAGGCGAGGGCGACGCGTTCTTCAAGATCGGCGAGCATCAATTCTTGGCAATGTTTGAAGTGGCAAAAGTTGAGCCGACCCGTACGCGCCACTTCGGCCTGATCGTGCGCGACACGGCGCAGCTGAACGAAGTGCGCGACAAACTCACGCAAAAGTACGGCATCAAACTGATACCGCCGTTTCGATGCGACTTCATGGATCCGTTCGGCAATCGCGTGCAGGTCGTCGACTTGCACGACGAATCGATGGTTTGGCTGTTACCCTATCGCGAAATTCAGGACGCCGGCATCGTTTTTTCGTAGAGGTGCTCGGGGCGAAACCCAAGGCCGACGAGGTACCCCGGAATGCGCGGCAGGAACGGCAGGAATCGCAGCAGCGCGGGCAGCCGGTGTAGGAATCGCGGACGGCCGTGCGTTAGCGCGCGTCCGATGAAATTGCGCTGAATGAAGAGCTGCAGCGCTTGCGTTCGCCGCGCCGCCGGCTCGCGCCGGCGCTGCACCGCCTCGAGGTCGTCTCCCCTTAGATCGCCGCGCAGAATCTTTGGCACGAGCATGTTGGCGGCCGCGACCGCATCCTGAATCGCGAGATTGATTCC
>DASXGO010000087.1:0-2416 GCA_036489055.1 Candidatus Cybelea sp.
AACGTCCCGATCGATTCGAATAGCGTCCGATCCGCCCATGCGTTGTAATCGGCAAGTTGCATTGCCGTGTCCGTCTGCATCCTCACCGTATCTCCTCTGTGATTCGTTGGTTGCAGCCATGAGCGCGAAGACTACCGCCAGGATTCGGGGCGCCCGCCAAGCGCGCCGCAGAGGGCGAACGCGATCGCATGCAGCTTCGCCTCCGAAGCCGTGCCCGAGAGCGCGTAGCCGAGATCCGCGATGACCCAGTAAAATGTGCGTCGATCGCCGCCCTCCAGGATCCGGAACGAGGGCTCGGCCTTGGCGACGTGAGCGACGTAGAGGGTGACTCGCGCTCCCGCCTGATCCTCATACATCAATTGTGCGGCGGGTCCTGTCTCACCCGGTAACAGTCGTCCACCGACGAGCGTGTAGCCGTATTCCTGTAGCGAAGGCACCGAAAGAGGCTGGCCGAGCCGCATCGAGAGCCAACTCGTCAAATGCGCTTCGTCGGCTGCACCGACTTCTACCGGATGACGCACCTCGGGCGAATAGACGGCGTAGGCGACGTCCGCAAGCCGCGCAAACGCGGGTGCCTGCGACGGTACCTCGAACGATCGCGGCACGGAGCCGCCGATCACCGCGCCGAGCCCGGCACCCACCGCAAGCCAGCTCGCCGCGACGGCCATCGCACGAGGCCACGGCCGCCGCTTGCTCAATACGACGAGCGGCGGCGCTTCGTTTTCCAACGCGTAGCAGAGTGCGCGAAGCGCGGCGTCCTGCGCGCGCCACGCTGCAACGCGTGCCTTCGCCAGCGGATCGAGTTCGATCCGAACCTGCAAAGCGGCCGCTTCCGATGCCATCAGTTGCCCGTCGACGAACGCAGCGAGCATCGGCAGGTCGATCGTCACCGGATCGCGAGGATTGTCGTGGTCGCTCTTCATGACGTGTTTCTCACGACTTTGAGCGGAGGCACCTTCGGGACGCGCTCGCCGCTCAACAGCATCCGCATCTGCTGGCGAGCTCGCGACAGACGCGACATGATGGTGCCCGTGGGCACTGCCAGCACGGTAGACGCCTCCTGGTATGTCATCTCCTCGACCCCGACGAGAAGCAACACCTCGCGTTGCTCGAGCGGCAACTGGTAAAGCGCGCGCTGCACGTCGCGCAGCAAGAGACCGTCCACCTCCGTACGCGGCGCCTCGAGAAATCGCCACGGCGCGCTTTCGTCGTCAACCGCGATCTCGCGCCGCGCGCGCAACTGGTCGATATAGAGATTGCGCAAGATCGTAAACAACCACGCGCGCAGGTTGGTCCCGGCACGAAACGCCTTATTGCGCATGAGCGCGCGCTCCGCCGCATCGTGCACGAGGTCGTCGGCCCACGCGGCGTCTCCCGTCAACGTGCGCGCATAACGACGCAGTTGCGGGAGCCTCGCAACGACCTCCGCTTCGAAGCTCACGCGATCAGTATCAGACTCACGCCAGCACTCAGTAACCGCCGGCGCTTGAACTCGAGCCGCTCGACGGCATCGAGCCGTCGGTCGTCGAGCACGCCGTCACCGACAGCGCCCCCAGGCCGAGCGCGATCGTCATCAGTAACGTGGGAAGGTATCTACGGTGTCTCATTGTCATCTCCATGAAAGGGCGGGTGGCGTGCGTTGGCGCGGCCGAATGCAACCGACGCATTACCAAGGCATAACGTGGTCTCGCGATGTTTTATTCCGGTGGTCCTATATTTTTAAACGCTTTTTTATGCCTGGTCGCGGCTGCAGTGTGGGTCGCGAACGGCGTGACGACGACCATGTGCGCTTTCGGCAAAGCTGACCGGAATACCGTCAGTCGCGTTTTGCCCGCGACGCATACGTCGTGGAATAAACAGGAAGGGTAAGTCGTTCTGCCTGCAATGACGACGCACCCTGAGCGAATAGGTCATGCGGCAGCCATGCCGCTCCGGCCTCGTCGCGCATAGGTGTTCTCGCTCAGGACACAACCCGGCCTCCGTGCGCTTCCGGCTGCGCAGTCGGAAGGTACTTGAGGACAACTTAACCAACATCAGGAACGAGCATGCGCAAACTTGCAACGGAGCTTACGATCGTCGGCGCGGCCGCGTTTGGCCTTGTCGCGTGTGGCGGCAGCGGCAACTCCAATAACAATATGCCTACACCGACTTCCAGTTCTTTCAAGTCGACCATTCTCGTATCAGACGGCAGCGTTTCCGCGCCGCACGTCGACCCGAATCTTCAAAACGGCTGGGGTGTTGCCTTCAATCCGACGGGTGTCGTCTGGGTATCGGACAACAATACGCAAAAGTCGTCGCTGTATGACGGCAATGGCGTGGTGCAGTCGCTCGTGGTCACACTACCGCCGGCCGCAAGCGGTCAACCCGCGAGTCCGACCGGTATCGTTTTCAACGGTACTACGGACTTCGCCGTCAC
>DASXGO010000106.1:0-1674 GCA_036489055.1 Candidatus Cybelea sp.
GCCGCCAACCCACCCACGGAAATCACGGCGCCGGGAAGCGGCAGCGTCGCCTTACCGCCGGACATGGCAACCATTAACGCGGTAGTCGTTACGCAGAACGAAAACGCTCAAGACGCGGTCTCGCAGAATAATGCGCGGTACGAGCGCGTCGTCGCATCGTTGACGCAACTTGGCATCGCGCGCGGCGACATCTCGCTCACGTACTATAACGTGAGCTATAACCCCAGGCCGGCGGGCACGACGACAAACGCACCGGGGGAGATCTACGGCTACACCGTCAACCGCAGCTTTGCGGTTAAAGTTCGGCAGATCGGAAATGCAGGCCGTGTGAGCGACGCTGCGCTCGCCGCCGGCGCTACGTCGATCGATAACGTGTCGTTCGGAATCTCGAACCCGCACAGCGCGCGCATGGAAGCCACGAGAAGAGCCGTCGCCGAAGCGCGGAGCAATGCCGAGGCGGTTGCCGGAGCCGCCGGTCTACGGATTACCGGCATCAAGAGCATCGAGTTCGGCGGCTTGGCGCCCGCACCGATGATCGCCCGCGTCTCTTCGGCAAAGATGAGCGCGCCGACGGAATTCGATCAATCGAACGTCAACGTCACCGTCTCCGTCAGCGTCGTCTTTTTCGCCGAGCCATGAAAGCGGCGAAACCCGGGCGGCTAGGGGCCGGTAGAGCAGAGGGATGAACCGCACCTGCGAAGCCTGCGGCCGGCTGCCGGCCGCGACGTCCTTTACCGGCAAACACCTGTGCACGTCTTGCGCGCAGAAACGCACCGCCGCAGCCGCTCTTCCGCTCATCGGCGCGGCGCTGGCCGCCGCCGGCGTTATCGCCGGAAGCGCGTTCCTTGCCGAGAAAATGCAAGGCGAAGGAAAGCCCTCTCCGCTGGACGAGCTTGGCAAGCGGTTTCGAGGCGGCACGCCGACGCTTTCCGCCTATTCGCGCGATCTGACGCAGCTGGCGCGCGAAGGTAAACTCGACCCCGTGATCGGCCGCGACCGCGAGATCGATCGCATCATCTCAATCTTGGCTCGACGCAGTAAGAATAACCCGTGCCTGGTCGGCGAGCCCGGCGTCGGCAAGACTGCGATCGTCGAAGGGCTCGCACAGCGCATTGCCTCCGGCGACCCGCCGCCGGCGCTTCGCGGCAAACGGCTTCTTGCGCTCTCGCTCGGTCCGCTCGTCGCCGGGACGAAGTACCGCGGCGAGTTCGAAGGCCGCGTGAAGCGCATACTCGATGAAGTCAAGCGCAGCGCGCGCGACATCGTGCTCTTCATCGACGAGCTTCATACCCTGGTCGGCGCCGGCGCTGCGGAAGGCGCGCCGCTCGATCTGAGCGCGATGATCAAGCCCGAGCTTGCGCGCGGCGATCTGCAATGCATCGGCGCCACCACCTTCGACGAGTATCGCAAGTACGTCGAATCGGATGCCGCGCTCGAACGCCGCTTTCAACCGGTTATGGTCGAAGAGCCGAGCATTGACGAAACGATCGCCATTCTGTGCGGATTACGCGAACGCTATGCGCGTCATCACCACGTGACGATCGGCGAAGAGACGATCGAGACCGCCGCGCAGCTCTCCGCTCGTTTCATTGCGGATCGCTTCCTTCCCGATAAGGCCATCGATTTAATCGACGAGGCGGCGGCGTCCGTTGCGCTCGCCAACAAAGGCTCGGT
>DASXGO010000130.1:0-1565 GCA_036489055.1 Candidatus Cybelea sp.
CGCGACCGCTGGGCGTACTACGACGCGCACACCGCGACGTGGCATGGCCCCGCCGGTCCGAAAGCCGTCGAGCTATGCCGCACTGCCGACGTTTGCCTGAACGTTTCGGCGGTCAATCCGCTGCGGGAATGGCTGACGAAGATTCCGCACCGCGTTCTCATCGATACGGATCCCGCCTTCACTCAGCTGCGCCACCTCACCGATCCGCGTGCGATGGAATCGGCGTTGCGGCACAATACGTTCATGACGTTCGGCGAGAACTTTGGGCTTCCCGATTGCACGATTCCCGATGACGGCTTGCCGTGGCAAGGGACGCGGCAGCCGATCGTGCTCGACGCGTGGCCGGTGACGCCGGGTCCGCACGACGGCAGCTTTTCGACGATGATGCAGTGGCAGAGTTATCCCGACGTCACGTTCGATGGGCGTACGTACGGGATGAAGGCCATGTCCTTTCCGCCGTACTTCGATCTGCCGTCGAAAGTCGGCGCGCGGTTGGAGATCGCGGTCGGCGGCGCGACTGCGCCGCGCGAACGCTTGCGCGACGCCGGTTGGATCGTGCGCGACCCGCTGCGGCCCTCGCGCGACCCGTGGGTCTATCAAAAGTTCATGCGCGAGTCAAAGGCCGAGTTCAGCGTTGCGAAGCACGGCTACGTGACGACCGCCAGCGGCTGGTTCAGCGATCGAGGCGCCGAGTATCTCGCGAGCGGCCGTCCGGTGGTGGTTCAAGAGACGGGATTTTCGCAGTGGCTCGAGGTGCACCGCGGGGTCGTTCCATTCCGATCTCCGGAAGAAGCGATCGAAGCGATCGATCGAGTCGTTCGCGACTACGACGCGCACTGCCGCGCAGCGCGCGTTGTGGCCGAAGCCTATTTCGACGCGCGACTCGTTCTTACGTCGCTGCTGCAAAGAGCGTCGCGAGCGGTTCACGCCGCCTGATGGGCGCGGGGACGATTCTCGTAACCGGCGGGGCGGGTTACGTCGGTTCGCATTTCGTCGCGCGGCTCGAAGACGATGGCCAACGTTACGTCGTGCTCGACAATCTCTCCCGCGGATGCGCGGGCTTCGTGCCGAGCGGGAGGCTCGTCGCCGGTGAGATTGCGGACGAGGCGATCGTGGAGACGCTCTGCCGCGAGGAGGGCGTTGACGCCGTCGTGCATTTCGCCGCGTACGCGTACGTCGGCGAATCGGTTTCCGACCCGCAGCGCTACTATGAGAACAACGTCGCCAACACGATCGCGCTGCTGCGCGGGCTGCGCCGCGCACAGGTTAACAACGTCGTCTTTTCATCCACCTGCGCGACCTACGGGGAGCCGCCGTCCGGCAATTCGATTGCCGAAGCTACGTTGCAACAGCCGGTGAATCCGTACGGCCGCAGCAAGCTGATGATCGAGCAGATCCTCGCCGACTACGAAGCTGCCTACGGGCTGCAGTCGGTCTCGCTGCGCTACTTCAACGCGGCGGGCGCCAGCGAGTGCCACGCACTCTACGAGCAGCACGACCCCGAAACGCATCTCATTCCGCTCGCTATCGATGCGGCACTCGGTGCGCGAACGCTCGAAGTCTAT
>DASXGO010000219.1:0-5230 GCA_036489055.1 Candidatus Cybelea sp.
CAGCGCGGGCACACGGGATTACGGTCGAGGTGCTTCCGGGCGGGAGTGCGGCGACTGGGGTCGCCGTCCTCTCCGGGTTTTCGCTGCGTCGATTCACGTTCGAAGGTTTTCCGCCACGAACGAGCGCGGCGCGGCGGGAGCGCTTCAAGCGTTCGTTACAGCCCGATGCCACCACGATCTGGTACGAGTCGCCCCAGCGCATCCGAGCCGTGCTCGCCGATCTCGCTGCCGTCGCGCCGGACGCGCGCCTCTTCCTCGTGCGCGAGTACACCAAACTGCATGAAGAGCAACTGACCGGAACGCCGCAGGACGTGCTGGCTCGGCTGACCGACCCCGTGCGAGGCGAGGTCGCTTTCGCCGTCGGGCCGTACGAGGCGCTGGCGGGAGTGCCGGCGCGCGAAGCGACCAGCGACGCGATCGACGAGCTGTTGGAGGACGGGCACCGGGTTGGGGAAGTCGCCAAACTCTTGGCGGCACGAGGTTTCGGCGACCGGCAGCAGCTCTACGCGCGCGCTGCGGCGCGGAAGGCGCGTCGGAAAACTTCGATTAAGAAGCGATAATACGAAATGGAACGCGCCTACTACGTTACGACGCCGATCTATTACATCAGCGGCAATCCGCACATCGGTCATGCCTATACGACGATCGTCGCCGACGTGCTGGCGCGGACGGCCCGCACCTTCCGGCCCACGTTTTTCTTGACCGGAACGGACGAGCACGGACAAAAGGTCGCGAACGCCGCTGCGGCAGCTGGTAAGACGCCGCAGGAATGGTGCGACGAGCTCGTGCCGCGCTGGAAGGCGCTCTTTGCCGCCTATCACGTCGAGTACGACGACTTCATCCGCACCACCGAACCGCGGCACGTCGAGAAGGTTCTGCGCGTCTTCGAACGGTTGCGCGAACGCGGTGACGTCTATCTCGGGAAATACGAGGGCTGGTACTGCGTATCGGACGAAACGTTTTGGCTGGAATCGAAACTGGTTAACGGGCGCTGTCCGACCTGCGGACGCGAAGTCCAATGGATATCCGAAGACGACTGGTTTTTCCGGCTCTCCGCTTATCGCGACCGACTGATCGATCACTTCGAGCGCAATCTGCAATGGGTGCGTCCCCGCAGCGTGTACAACGAGATGATGTCGCTCTTACGCGAAGGGCTCGAGGACCTTTCGATCTCACGCACGAGCTTCGACTGGGGCGTTCCAATCCCCGAGGGCGGCGTGATCTACGTCTGGCTCGACGCACTCCTCAACTACATCACCGCAATCGGATGGAGTGAAGACGAGGCGCTGTTCCATAAGTACTGGCCCGCGCAGACGCAGCTGGTCGGCAAGGAGATCGCGCGCTTTCATACGATCATTTGGCCCGCGATTCTCTGGGCGCTCGATGAAGCCGCGCCGGAACTCGTCTTTGCGCACGGCTGGATTACCGTGGACGGCCAGAAGATGAGCAAGAGCCTCGATAACGCCGTCGACGCGTTCCTGCTTGCCGATCGCTTCGGCGCCGATGCGATGCGCTATTTTCTCCTGCGTGAGGCGCCCTTCGGGAGCGATTTTTCGTATTCGGAAGAGAAGATCGCGCAGCGACGCAATAGCGATCTCGCCAACGATCTCGGCAATCTCTTGCAGCGAACGCTCTCGATGCTCCAGCGCTATCGCGACGGAATCGTGCCGCAGCGAGCCGGGCCTAGCGAGCTCGGCGCGGAGTTCGTTTCGCTACCGGTGGTCGTGCGCGAACGAATCCTCGATCTGCGCTTCCGCGAAGCGCTCGAAGCGATCTGGGAGTTGGTGACGGCCCTCAATCGAACGATCGACGTCCGCAAACCGTGGGAGCTGCACAAGGCCGGGCGCACCGAGCAGCTCGACGCCTTGCTCTACGATCTGTCCGAGGGATTGCGGTGGCTCGCCATGCTGCTGCATCCGTTCATGCCCGAGCGCATGAACCAGATGTGGGAGCAGCTCGGCACGCCCGGTCGCATCGACGAGAACTGGTCGAGCGCGCTGCAAGCGTGGGGAGGCCTTGCGCCGCTTACGCAGACTGCGCTCGCGGCCCCGCTCTTTCCGAAGATCGAGTTCGAATCCGTCGCGTCGACGTGATCGACACGCACTGTCACGTTCACGACAAACAGTTCGACGCCGACCGCGACGCAGTCGTCGCGCGTGCGCTCGAGGCCGGCGTCAGCGCGATGATCACGATCGGTGAGGACATCGCCGACAGCCGCCGCGCGATCGAGCTCGCAGAGCCATACGAAATCTCGGTGGCGGCCGGCATTCACCCGCACGAAGCAAAGGACGCACCGGCCGACGTCGCGGCCGAACTTCGCCGGCTCCTCGACTCTCCGGGCGTCATTGCGATCGGCGAAACCGGACTCGATTACTATTACGATCACAGCCCACGCGATCGGCAAGCGAGCGTGCTGCGGGCTCAGATTCGTCTCGCGCGCGAGGTCGGGCTGCCCGTTATCTTCCACCATCGCGATGCCTTTGCGGACTTCTGCGCGATTCTACACGAGGAATGGAGAAACGGCATGCACGGCGTCGTGCACTGTTTCACGGGCACCGCGGCGCAAGCGCGAACGTTCATCGGCGAGTTCGACCTCTATCTCGGGATCGGCGGCGTTCTCACCTTCCCGAACGCAAGCGGTTTGCGCGAAGCCGTCGTCGGCGCCGGTCCGGGCAAACTCGTGCTCGAAACCGACGCTCCGTATCTCGCACCGGTACCGATGCGTGGCAAGCGGAACGAGCCGTCGTTCGTCGCGCATACCGCCGACAAACTCGCCGAGCTGCTGGCCATGCAGCGCGACGATTTGATTGCCGCCACGGACGAGAACGCGAAAGCGCTCTTCAACCTGTAGTCGTCACTGCGCGGCGCGGATTGCCGCCCCAACGACTTGCCGTAAGAACCCATTCCAAACCGGATACTGATTGTAATTGCCCGCAGTGATCATGACGGCCATGTCGAGCGCGGGAACGACGGCCATGATTTGGCCGCCATTCCCGCCGGCATTGATGACGTCGTACGATCGTCCCCCAACCGAAAGGGTCGAGAGGTGCCACGTGTATCCGTAGCGGTCGCCGCCGCCGGACGCATCAGGATTCATGACGGTTCGTTGGACGACCGACTCCGCAAGCCAACGCCCGTCAACGATCGGACGTCCCTGCCAAGACCCGCCGCTTAGGAAGAGCTGGCCGAACTTCAGGAAGTCGCGCGGCCGAAAACGGTCGCCGCCGCCCATGTACGCCGCATCGACGGGTTTGGGCATCAGCCACATCGCGTAGCGTCCAAAATTCATCGGTGCGGCAAACCGGTCGTGGAAAAACTGCGTGAGCGGCATATTCGTCGCCCTCGCAACGATCGCACCCAGCAAGTTGATTCCGGCGCTGCAGTAGACCGCTCTCGCGCCCGGATCGTATGCCATCGGCAGATCGAGGGTGTATTTGTACCAATCGGGCTGCGCGGTCTGGGATTGCATACTGTCTTCGTTGCCGGGGGAGTTGTCGTCGTTATCGTCGCACGCGAGGCCCGACGACATCGTCATGAGGTTCGCCACCGTGATGCGGCGCTTGCGCGCATCATCGTTGGCAACGGGCAGATATTGCGGAAGGTACGAAAGCACGGGCGTTTGCGGCGTCAATACGTGCGTCTCTTCAATCGCACGCCCCACCAGCAGGCCCGTCACGCTTTTTCCCGCCGACCGGACGTCGTGCGGCGTATCGGGGGTGTATCCATAGAAGTATTCGTCGAGAACGAGCCGTCCGCGCCGCGCAATCGCGATGCTCTGGATGTACGGCGACCGTAGCTCCGGCGAGCGCAGCGCCACGATGCTCTGCATCACCGGCGCGAGCGCGGCTTCGCGCAAGCCCGCCGACGCAAGTGTGCCGACGGGCCAACCGTCGCCGAGCGCCGGGGGCTCACGATACCTCCACCGAACGTCGGCGCTCGGGTAGTACCAACGCAGTTCAGGTGCGGAGGCCCGATGAAACGTCAGCGCGGAGCCCGCTGCCGGGAACGCCTGAATCGTTAGCGCGCTTCCGGAGAATGACGCAAGAACGTCAGGCTTTCCCGGTCCCTGCAAGTAGAGCGCGGTGTGGTGAGCGATGACGGTTCGCGTCCCCAGCGCAACGCCCGCGTTCATCTCCGGATTCCGCACGAATGCGCTGATGGTTCCGTCCGGTCGTCGTGTCACGACGAGAAAGTAGTGCAGCGTCTCGTTGATGGGAGGTATCCATCGGTAAACGAGCGGCGGCGATCCCGTCGCGGCCCAAATCCCAGCGAGCGCTGCCGGAAGCACCCAGCTTGTTTCGTTACAATTCTTTGGCGCTCCGCCATTGCGACTCGAGTCGCGCGCGGACCGTGTCGACGATCGTGGGGTTGCGCGTGCAAAGCCCCCAATCCGGCATTGCCCAGTTGCCTTCGGCGTACGTGGCATTGGCGGATCCGAGCCACGCCGCGTCTCCGCTTACCGTCAGTTTTGCGGTATCTTTGCAGACCCGAACCTGTACGCCGTCTGCCGCCAAATTCTGCAGCGCCGTCAGCTCTCGCGCGTTCCCGCGTAGATCGGCTTCGTTTACGAGCAGCCTTGGCGCCGCGCCGCGGCTCGCCAGCGCGCGGAGCGCAAAGTACGTTGCGTTACCAGCCCCGAAGGATTCGCTCTCCGCGATCGCGCCGTCGGATTTTTGCGCGGTCGCGAGCAGATCTGCCTCTTCTGCAAGGGCGTCCGCCTTCTTCATTGGAATCGCAGCGACCGCGGTAGGATCGTCCTCACGCACGATGATGTCGCCGGCGTTCCAATTCTTTTCGTCTAAATAGAGCCTGCCGTCGACCGCGATCGTCTTGGCATGGATTGGATGACTCAAGCGCACGCGTGCGCCGGCAGCGCGCAGCGCAGCCGCGAGCCGCCGGTTGACTTGCGCGAGACCGCCGCGCTTCGATCCGTAAGGCCGGCGCTCGAGCTCAACGGAGACTACAGTCCCGTGTCGCGCGGCATCTTCGAGCGCTTCTACCATCGCGGCGCAGGGTGTACGCTTCGACGACGACGTTTCTCGCACCTCGGATGCTCGTCATCACGTCGGTAAGCGAGCCGAGTTGCAGCATGCGCCGCTTTCATCACGACGAAGGCCGGCGCCCACTAGTGGGGAAAGCCCGACTCGAGACCTATGAATTCGGCGCCCACGCGCAACCTCGCCGGCGATAAAGGGACGTTCGTCCGCGAAATGTTCGCGCGCATCGCTCC
>DASXGO010000274.1:0-1738 GCA_036489055.1 Candidatus Cybelea sp.
GGCGGTGCGTGCGACGTCGACGAAGGCGTCATCGCGCCGTTCAGCCGGTACTTCGCCGGTCCGTGCATATCGGAAAGCACTCAATCGCCGGTCGCGGCACGCTGGGCATTCCCGGTCGGCGGCAATCCGACCCACTTCTCAACCGGCGTCGTTAGCTTCCCGATCGGCGCGGCCATCAGCAACAAATAGCTCGTTCGAGCAAAGGAGATAGCCGGAGCACCGGCAGAGAAAGAAGGCGGGCCCGCTTGGCGGGCCCGCCGCTCTTTATGAACCTTCGTACAATTGCTGGAATCGGTTTTCTCTCTTTCGCGCTGGCATCGTGCACCGCCGTCGTGCCGGACGGCCGCGCCCCGACTACCTCCTCTTGGATGGAGCCGGGCGCAAAAAGCGCGTCGCAACTGCTCTATGTCTCCGATTTAGGAACCTTTGACGTGTACGTCTACCGGTTTCCGTCGCTCCAGCTCACCGGCAAACTGCACGGATTCGCCGATCCGCAGGGCGTCTGCACGGACGCTTCGGGCAACGTCTGGATCGTGGACACGCAGTTCGCAAACGTGGTCGAATACGCCCACGGCGGAACGAAGCCGATCGCGACGGTCGCCGACCCGGTGGGCTATCCCGTCGGTTGTGCCGTCGATGCAGGCAGCGGCGATCTCGCCGTTACGAATCTTTACGGTTTCAGCGGTGCAGGGTCGGTCATCGTCTACAAAAGCGCACGTGGAACTCCGAAAGTCTACGCAAATGCGAGCATCTACTCGTATTATTTCGCGGCTTACGATGGTCATGGAAATCTCTACGTCAGCGGGGCTACGACGAGCGGCGGGTATCTGCTCGGCGTACTTTCTCACGGTAGCCGTTCGGTCGCACTGGTGAAGATCGGCGGCGGCAAGCTCTATTTTCCGGGGACGGTCGCGTGGGTGGGGACGACGCTCGCGTTGGGCGATCAACGCTGCAAGGGGCGCATGAGCTCGTGCTTTTACGAGCTGCACGTCGCCGGTCGAAGCGCGCGCATCACGGGCACGACGCCGCTGCACGGATCTTGCGACGTCGTCGAGGCCTGGGTCGACGCCACGCGCATCGCGGGCGGCGACGATGCCGCGTACTGCCGAAATGCCCGCAGCACCGTCGACATCTGGCCCTATCCGGCCGGCGGAGATCCGAGCTCGAGCGTTCGCGGTCCGCGCATCCCGATCGGCGCTGCGTTGAGCGTCACGCACGGGTTATAGCGTAGAAAATATCGATCCGAGGCGGCTGCTTGAATAGGAACCGAGGCGAGCGCTCACCGTCGGCGACTCGCGTGCATACGTTCGTAGCTAAGATGTGTAGCTAAAATTGGCTAAAGCGATTTACGGCAGGAAAGTGCAACGTTCGAGCGCATTGGATGCGAACCGTCCGCCCGTTGCGGCGGATCCGGCCTAACACCCAAGCTATGAAGGAGCATCAAACGTGCGTTTCACCCTTCTACTCGCGAGTTCGGTTCTCGCGACCAGCTTAGCTCTCGCCGGCTGTTCCACGAGCGGTGGTTCTCAGGCAATCCCCGGCAGCTCGTCGGTTACGCCGATGGGCCACCATCAATTGCAGATGGTTGCAGTGGGCGCGCAACACAATGTGTCGTGTCCGTCCTCCAAGTACTTCACCTGCTTGACGCTGTATAAAGGCAGCAACCAGATCGAGATTTGCATCTCGTCCTCCGGCAACTGCACCTCCGGTCTCGTCGGCAACTGGACCTGGACCCAAA
>DASXGO010000376.1:0-20224 GCA_036489055.1 Candidatus Cybelea sp.
GAGGCCGGCGGCATGGAGTCGCTGGAAGCGGTTGCGATGTGCTTGGCGACGGCCGATTCGCACGCGCAGCCGTCGGCGCGCATCGTGCTGCTACGCGGGCTCGACGAACGCGGCCTGCGATTTTTTACGTCATACCTAAGCCGTAAGGGACGCGAGCTCGCCGAGAATCCGCGCGCGGCGGCAGTGCTCCATTGGCCGAAGCTGCATCGGCAAGTGCGCATCGAAGGCGACGTCGTGCCGCTCTCCGACGACGAATCGGACGCGTACTTTAACGCACGTCCGCGCGGGCACCGGATTGCAGCATGGGCGTCCGAGCAGAGCGAACCGCTCGAATCCTACGCGACGCTCGAAGAGCGCTTCGAGCACTTCGGCGCGCGGTTCGAGGGCGACGAGGTTCCGCGTCCGCACTCGTGGGGCGGCTACCTTCTGACTCCCGCGCACGTCGAATTCTGGCAAGGCCGCCCCAACCGCATGCACGAGCGTACGCTGTACGCACGCGCCGGTACGTCTTGGTCAAGAACCCTGCTCCAGCCGTAGTTTCCTCATACCGTTGGGCGCCGGCTCGCAAGCCAGTCAGCTAAAACCCACGCCGCACCGATCGCGGTTACGTTATAAACGTTCGCGCCCCATGCGCTCTGGTAATGCGTAAATGTCGCGAGCTGCGGCGCTAAGGCGAGCAGACTGAAGACGATCAGCATCACCGTGAGCAGCCGGGCTGCGAGGACATCTAAGATTCTGCTCAATATCGCAATGCCCGCCAGGATGAACGCGATCCCAGTGACGATCGCCCACACATGCCCGCCCAGGGGCATCCATCCGGGAACCATCCCCCCGATGGCGCCGACGTTCGTGAGATGCGCGAGACCGAAAACGATCGTGGACAGCCCAAACGCCCAACGCGCAACGTTCGGAACGCGTTGCGACTGCCGGCCGCCATTTGCAGCGGCGACGTACAGGATCGCCAATGCGGCGATGACGATCGTCTCTTGCGCGATTCCGCCGAATGCACCAAACATGCCGGGCCAACCCAAATACTCGAAGCCGGTCACGACCCTCGGCGCCCAAAAAATCGCAAAAATCACATAAGCAACAGTAAGCAGGGCAGCTCCGAGCCTCACCGTGCGCGACCGCACGATCGCAAGGCCACCAACAATCAGAATAAACCCGACAAAGCTCGCAAATACGCCCGTATGCGCCGGAACCGCATTCCCAAACGATTGTATCGGCTGCTCCGCCGGATCAAATTTCCGCCAAACTTGGTCCACAATACCTGTAGCAACCGCCCCCGCCGCAAGCACATAAACCCCAAGCCTCACCATCTTCACTTAAACGCAGTTGGGCGGAAGTCCGCGATAACTCGAGGAGTCCGACGTAAGGCTGCTGAGAAGCCTCCGACTTTTTCGGCCCAGCCACGGATGGCTGCTTCAAAACTTCGTTCCGCCGAAAAAGCGGAGGAGTAGGAGCGGCGCACGATGCGCCGCGAGGAACGTTTTCGAAGTAGCCTTACGGTGGACTCTGAGCGCAAAACCAGGGACCGGAGCCAACGTGCTTTAATCCCTCATTTTTAGTGCCGCGGCGCAACGTGATGGTCATCGGGTCGGGACCGATCGTAATTGGTCAGGCCGCGGAGTTCGATTATGCCGGCGTTCAAGCGTGCCGCGCCTTGCGTGAGGAAGGCCACCGCGTCGTCCTCGTCAACTCGAATCCCGCGACGATTATGACCGACCCCGATATGGCCGACGCGGTCTATTTGGAACCGTTAAACGTCACGTCGTTGGAGGAGATCGTCGCCCGTGAACGGCCCGACGCGCTCTTACCGACGCTCGGCGGGCAGACCGGCCTGAACCTCGCCGTCGAGATGGAAGAAGCGGGCGTCCTGCGGCGCTTCGGCGTCGAGCTGTTGGGAACGCCGATCGAGACGATCCGCCTGGCGGAAGACCGCGAGCGCTTCAAGCTCAAGATGATCGAAATCGGCGAACCCGTACCCGAGAGCGCGATCGTTACTCAGATTGACGAAGGCGTCGCGTTTGCGGCGATTGCCGGTTATCCGCTCGTCGTCCGGCCCGCATATACGCTGGCCGGAACCGGCGGCGGCGTCGTCTACGATGAAGCGCAGCTGCGCGAAACGCTCGATGCAGGCCTCAACGCGAGCCTCATCCACCAAGCGCTGTTGGAAACCTCACTGCTGGGCTGGAAAGAGATCGAGTACGAAGTGCTGCGCGACGGCGCCGGCAACTGCATCGTCGTATGCAATATGGAGAACATCGATCCGGTCGGAGTTCACACCGGCGACTCGATCGTCGTGGCACCCTCGCAGACGCTCTCCGATCTCGAGTACCAGATGCTGCGCAGCGCGAGCATTAACGTCATACGTGCGCTCGACGTCCAGGGCGGCTGCAACATTCAGTTCGCGCTCCACCCCGAGCGCAGTGAATACGCGATCATCGAAGTCAACCCGCGCGTCTCGCGCAGCTCCGCGCTCGCATCCAAAGCGACGGGCTACCCGATCGCTAAAATATCCACGCGCATCGCGCTCGGTCAGACGCTCGATCGGATCCCGAATCCCGTCACCGGCGTAACGAAGGCGGCCTACGAGCCGACGCTCGACTACGTGGTCGTGAAGATACCGCGCTGGCCATTCGACAAGTTTCCGATCGCCGATACCGCGCTCGGCACGCAAATGAAATCGACCGGCGAAGCGATGGGAATCGGGCGCACGTTTCGCGCGGCGCTGCTCAAAGCCGTCCGCGGCCTCGATCTCAATCACGAGACGCTCACCGGTGCGCTCGCGGACTGGAGCGACGCCGAGCTGGAGGCGATCGTCGCACGACCGACCCACGAGCGGCTCTTCGCAATCTGCGAACTGCTCCGGCGTGCCGGCGATCGAACGTCGCGCTCGATCGAGCGCATTCACGAAATCTCGGCGATCGACCGCTTTTGGTTGCACGAGTTAGCAGAGCTTGTCGCGATCGAAGGAGGGCTGCGCAGCGGTCTATCCGGGGGCGCGCTCGCCGAAGCGCTGCAGGCGGGGTACTCGACGCGCAGCCTCGCGCTCTTGACCGGTCGCGACGAGCGGCACAATGGACGAACCGAAGCGGCATTTCGGATGGTCGATACTGCGGCCGCCGAATTCCCGGCGAAGTCTCCATATTACTACCTGTCGCGCGGCGAACGCGACGAGATGCGCGCGACGCCGCGCGATGCGGTCGTCGTCGTCGGCAGCGGACCGATCCGTATCGGACAAGGCATCGAGTTCGATTACAGCTGCGTGCACGCCGCGTGGGCGTTGAAGCGCGCCGGACGGTCGCCGGTTGTCGTGAACAATAATCCCGAAACGGTCTCGACCGATTTCGACATCTCGGATACGCTCGTCTTCGAGCCGCCGGGCGCCGACGAAGTCGAAGCGGCGTGGCGCGCCACGCGGGCGCAGGGCGTCATGCTTGCCTTCGGAGGGCAGACTGCGATCAATCTTGCTGCAGAGTTGAGTCGCCGCGGCGTGCCGATCGTGGGCAGCGATCGCCGGTCGCTCGACATGGCAGAGAATCGTGAGGAGTTCGATGCGGCACTCGCTCGGCTCGGAGTCGCCCGTCCGCAAGGCAAAGCCGCACGCAGTTTTCGCGAGGCGCGTGCGATCGCGCGCGAGCTCGGCTTCCCGGTGCTCGTTCGCCCATCGTTCGTACTCGGTGGTCGCGCGATGGAGATCGTCTACAACGAGGCGCAGCTCGTTTCGTATGCTGAGTCGGCTCCGCCCATCCTACCTGAAGCCCCGCTGCTCGTCGACAAGTATCTGCGCGGCCTCGAGCTCGAAGTCGATGCCGTCTTCGACGGCGACGACATCTTGATTCCGGGGGTCTTCGAGCACGTCGAACGCGCCGGGGTCCACTCCGGAGATTCGATCAGCGTTTACCCGGTGCAGTCGATCGACGCGCGAATGGAGCAGCGTATCGCCGGCGTCACCCAGGCAATCGCGGCCGAGCTTGGGATACGCGGTTTGATCAACATTCAATTCGTCGTGCACGACGGGACGCTGTACATCATCGAAGCCAATCCGCGGGCGAGCCGCACGGTGCCGATCATCCAGAAGGCGACGGGGATCAATCTCGTCGCGGCGGCGACGCGCGTCGCGCTCGGCGAGAAGCTGCGCGCGATGGAATACGGTCTCGGCTTACACCCGCACGTGCCGTATGTGGTCGTCAAAGTCCCGGTCTTTTCGTTCTCGAAGATGCGGGGCGTGGAAACGGTCCTCGGGCCGGAGATGAAATCGACGGGAGAAGTCCTAGGAATCGACGACACGTTCGGCGGCGCGCTCCGCAAAGGTTTTGTGGCGGCCGGTGTGCGCCTGCCCGGGACCGGCGGGCGCATCCTGGTCTCGATCGCCGACGAAGAGAAAGACGAATCGATTCCCGTGCTGCGCACGTACGCCGAGCTCGGCCATCGCCTCGTCGCGACGCCGGGTACGCGCGCGACGCTCGAAGCCGCGGGTATTCCGACCGAACCGATCAACAAAATCGCCGACGGTTCGCCGCACGTGCTGGACTTGATTGCGTCACGCGCGGTGGATCTTGTGATCAACGACGCGAAAGGTCCGCGCGAAATCTCAGACGACTACAAGATTCGCCGCGCGGCAGTCGAAGCCAGCATTGCGTGCTTGACGAGTCTCGACACCGCGCGAGCCCTGGCGGAAGCGCTCAGAAGCAGGGCGGGACCGCCCCGCAGCTTGCAGGAGTACCGCAGGTTTTCGTCATCGGCGCCAATCGAAGCACGCTCGCCGTCGTCAATAGCTTGAAAGGCGATCGCGTAACGGCGACGCTGGTGCCCCTCGCATGGACCCCGCTCGGAATCGCGCTCGGCAGTAGCCGGCGCGGCGTCGGCCTTGCACGCACGGGTCTCTTCGATTGGATCGAGGACACCTTTCCGGCAGACGACGAGCACGCATTCGTCGCGTCGCTGCGCGATCTCGAACTGCTCGCGCGTATCGAATGGGACGCATCGCTTCCCGAGACGCTCGACGAGCGCAGCATCGTGAACCTCGACGATCTCCCCGACGATCTTGCCGCTGCGCTCGCGCATTCGCCCGAGACGCTGGTCCAGTGCAGCGCGTGCCGACGCCTCTGCGTGCGCGACGATTTCGTTTGGAAAGAGAAGCAGCTCTGCGCGTGGGATTATCACGCGCAAGTTTTCGGCAAGCGCGGTCCCTGGCGCGATGGGGCGTACGAGACGCGCCACTTCGAGACGCTCCCGTCCTGCGGATACGTGGCACCGGAGTTACTTGCCGAACTCGGGGTGGAAGTGCTGATGACGATTCGCGAGGTTGCCGGTGCGCCGTCCGCCGCAATCGTCAACGCCTTGCTCGAGAGCGACGCGGGACGGCCGCACATGGCCGTACGAACCGGCGCCGGCCTCGCCGTACTCCGCGAAGGGCCTCTGGAGGGAGCCGAGGGGCCTGCCCCGAGCGGAGCCGAAGGCCCTGCCCCGAGCGGAGCCGAGGGGTGACGAATCGTGCGATTCGGGACCTCTCGACCTTCTTTGTCCTACTCTTCATTCTGTTAGCGGCGCGCCAGTTCTACGTTCAGATCGTCGAGGCGCCCCGGATTTCGGAACGTCCGAACAATCCGCGCCATGCGCTGCTCGACGCCGGACGCGGCAGAATCCTTGCCAGCGACGGAACCGTGCTTGCAGAGACGATTAACGGAAAGCGAATCTACCCACTCGGCGCGCAGCTCGCCCATCCCGTCGGCTACGACTCGTTACGCTACGGTACGACCGGCATCGAAGCGAGCTTCGATCGCGCGCTGACGTCGCCGGATTACAGTGGCGATCCACTAGCCCAAATCGGCGCGCTCGTAGCGACCCTGCGCGGCGAGCGGCTTACGGCGCGTGGTGCCGACGTCGTGACGACGATCGTGCCCAACGTCCAGGCAATCCTCTACCAGTCACTCTCGAAATATCCGCGCGCGGCAGGCGTGGTCTTGGATCCGAGCACCGGTGCGGTGCTCGCCGTTGCGAGCGTTCCGAGCTACGACCCCAACGATTTCGATGCGGCGTTCCCGGCGCTGAGCGTCGATCCGTCCTCGCCGCTGCTCAACCGCGCGCTCGATGGGCTTTATCCGCCGGGCTCCACGTTTAAAATCTTCACCGCCGCGGCTGCACTCGACAGCAACACGGTTACCATGGATTCGACTTTCGACGATCCGGGATACTTCGTCATCGGCGATTTCACGCTTCACGATAATGAGAGCGAGGCGACTGGATACGGTGATTTGACGACGGCCTTCGCGCTCTCGAGCAACGTCGATTTCGGACAGATCGCGCTCAAAATGGGCGTCGATACGTTCTACACGTACATCGATCACTGGGGCCTGGGCAACTCACTCGATTTTCAGCTGCCCGCCGCGCGCGACAGCATACCGCCCAAGGACGGAATCGTTCCCGGAGAGCTCGCCCAAATGGGTTTCGGCCAAGGCGCGCTGCTGATGACGCCGATGCGGATGGCATTGATCGGAGCGACGATCGCCAACGACGGCAACGAGCCGCGGCCATACATCGTGCGTGAAGTAGTTGCGGGCGGCGTTACGCAGAGCTCGACCGGCCCGGCAACGCTCGTAAGCCCGGTATCGGCGGACGTGGCCGCGAAAGTTACGAAGATGATGGTCGCGGTCGTCCAGCGCGGAACGGGCACGCCGGCCCAGCTGCCGCACGTCACCGTCGCCGGGAAGACGGGAACCGCGACGAATCCGCGCGGCCGCTCGCACGCGTGGTTCGTGGCGTTCGCGCCCGCCGAGCACCCGCGCGTCGCAGTGGCCATCGTGGTCGAAAACGTCGGGTACGGCGCAACGTACGCGGCACCGGTCGCTCGCGACGTCATTCGCACTGCGCTGAGCAACGGAACGTGATCGAAGAGCGGATCTTCAACAACCGCTACCGTCTCGACCGAAAGCTGGGCGAGGGCGGCATGGCTACGGTCTATTGCGGAACCGACACTCTCTTGCGCCGCCGCGTCGCCATCAAAGTTTTGCGCGAACAATACGCCGCGGATGAGGAGTTCGTCCGGCGCTTTTATCAAGAGGCGGAATCGGCCGCGAAACTTTCGCATCCCAATATCGTCAACACGTACGACGTCGGCCGTGAGGGCGACACGTATTTTATCGTCATGGAGCTCGTGGACGGTCCATCGCTTGCCGAAATCATCGCAGCGGATGGCCGCCTTCCCGAACCCGTAGCGATCGACTATGCCGCGCAGATTGCCAGCGGTTTGGCGTACGCGCATCGTCAAGGATTGCTGCACCGCGACATCAAGCCGGCCAACGTGCTCGTGACAAAGGACGACGTCGTCAAACTTTCGGACTTCGGCATCGCGCGCGCCGTCTCGCAGCAGACGATGGCGCTGACGAAGCCGGGCCTGGTGATGGGCAGCGTTTATTACATTTCGCCGGAACAAGCTCAGGAGCACGAAGTCCACGAGACCGCCGATCTCTATAGTCTCGGGGTCGTGCTCTACCAGATGCTTACCGGCAAGCTGCCGTATACGGGAGAGTCTCCGGTGACGGTCGCGCTCAAGCACATCGGCGACCCGGTGCCGACGATCGACACAAAAGCGACCGGCATCAGTCCAGCGCTTGCGGCAATCGTCAATCGCCTGATGCAAAAGAATCCGCGAAATCGCTTTTCGTCGGCGAGCGAGCTGGCGACGGCGTTGCGCGAAGCGCGCGAACGCCCGAGCGTGGCGGGATATCGCATCGCCGACGATGCTCCCACGGAAGTGATGGGAGCGGTCGGCGGTCGGCGTTTGCCGCCCCGACGCTCGCCGATGCCCGATCGCTCGTACGAGGTCGAAGAAGAAGAGCCGCTCCGGCGCAGATCGGGGTGGGGAGTCATCGGTCTTATCGTCGCGCTCATGGCGGCGACGGCTATCGGATACATTCTCTTCGCGCGCCCATTCGCGGGGATAAGCACGGGCGTGCTCGTTGGCGATTATGCCGGCATGACGCAAGCCGAGGCGCAAGAGACGATCGTGAATGCCGGATTGCGCACGCGCTTTACCAAGAGCGCGAGCGAAACGGTGCCGCCCGATCACGTGATCCGCCAGTCGCCGCCGGCGGGAACGAAAGTAGAGCGCAATCAAGTCGTCGAGCTGGTCGTCAGCAACGGTAAGCCGCTGCTCGGACTCGTCGACGTTCGCGGTTACAGCGTCAACGACGCGCAGCGCACCCTCCAGCAGGAGGGCTTCGCGGTGACGCTCGTTCGGCGGTATGACAACACCATCGCCGAGAACGTCATCGATCAGCTGCCCAAAGCCGGGGCGAAGGTTCCCGAAGGAAGCCGCGTCACGCTCGTCGTCTCGAACGGACCGCAACCCGTCTTCGTGCCGAACTTCGTCGCTATGACGGTGACCGCGGCGCGTGCCGCAGCGGGGCGCCTCGGCATGACGCTCGACACGTCGCAGAGCGTTCCGGGAAATCCACCCGACACGGTCGCCGCACAGAACGTTCCGCCCGGAACGAAAGTCGATCGCAACGCAGTCGTCCGGGTTGTGGTTAACGCGGGAATCCCCAACGGGCCGCCGTCAGCGCAAGCGAATGGGCCGGTGGTGAGCCTTCCAGGCGTCGTCGGTCAAGATTACGACTCGGCGCGGCAGACGTTGACCCAGGCGGGATTCCAGATTGCAGTGCGCTATGTTCAGCAGACCGCGAATAACGGGACTATCGTCGACCAAACGCCGCCGGCCGGGCAGGTGCAGCAGGGCGCGACCGTGATCGTGATGCTCTCGGTCTCAGGCGAAGTTCCCGATACCGTCGGCATGACGCCGGTAGACGCGATCAAGACGCTGCGCGGTTACGGCTACTCGATCGCGCGATGGGAGTACACGACGACCGTGGGAGCCGGCGGCAAAGTGATCGGAACTCAACCCAGCGCCGGGACGGCACTCGCGCCCGGCTCCTCGGTAACCGTGACCGTCAACGGAACGCCGCCGCCCTGAGATCCCCGGCGATTCGTATTCTCGGAATCGATCCGGCATTGCGCACAACCGGCTACGGCGCCATCGAACGCTCGAACGGCCGCGTCCGGCTGATTGAAGCCGGCGTCGTCGTGACGCCGGCGTCCGGAACGCTCGAAGAACGCTTGCGTGAACTCTATGGCGGGATCCGTGAGGTCCTCATGCAGACGCAACCGGGTCTAGTCGTCATCGAGGAGCTCTACACCACGTATAAAAACCCTCGCGCAGCCTTGCTCATGGGACACGCGCGCGGCGTACTCTGCTTGGCCAGCGCCCAGGCCGGCGTCGCGGTGCATACCCTCGGACACGCGCGCGTCAAGCGCGCGCTGATCGGCTCGGGAAGCGCACGTAAAGAGCAGGTCAGCGCCATGGTGACACGACTTCTGGGATTGAAACAGGCACCGAAACCGCACGACGTCTCGGACGCGCTCGCGCTCGCGCTCGCTTTTCTCAACGTCGTGGAACGACGGCCGCTCGGCTCGCGTGTTCTCTAGAATTTCGGGGACGCTGGTCGAGCGCAGCGGCGAGACGGCCATAATCGAGGCGAATGGACTCGGTTACGAAATCGTCCTGCCGCCGTGCATCGCCGAAAAGCTCCCGGTAACGCCGGGGGAGCGGGTCGCGCTCGAAATCTACTCCGTCGTGAATCTCGACGGAAACAGCGGGCGCTTTACGTATTATGGATTCACCAATGGGATCGAGCGCGCGTTCTTTGAGGCATTGCTGACGGTTGCGTCGATCGGTCCGCGTTCGGCCGCGCGCGCGTTTAGCGCCCCGATGTCGACGATCGCCGCGGCAATCGATCGCGGCGATCATGCGTTCTTGAAAAGTCTGCCGGGAATCGGTCAGCAAAAGGCCCGCGACATCGTCGCAAAGCTCCAAGGCAAGGTGGCAAAGTTCTTGCTGATTCGCGACGCGCCGCCCACGCCGCCCGCACCGATTCCGGACTTTGCAGATGCCGCGCTCGACGTGTTGTTACAGCTTGGTTATAAGCGCGCTGAGGCCGAAGCGATGATCCATCAGACAATCGAGGCGGATCCGGCACTCGACGATGCGGAGCGACTGCTCGCGGAGATCTACCGGCGTAAGGCGAAGGAACGACGCGGATGAGCGAATCCAACGCTCGCCGGCGGCTGCTCGGCCCTGCCGACGTCGCGGCCGATGCAGCGCGAGTAGAGGCATACGAGCGCGTCGTCGACCCCGGCGATACGCTCGAAGATGAGGTTTACGGCGCGAGCCTGCGACCGCGTTCTTTCGACGAGTATGTCGGCCAAGAACGCGTCGTCGAGAATCTCCGAATCTCCATCGAGGCGGCCAAGCGCCGCCGCGAGCCGCTCGAGCACGTGCTGTTCTACGGGCCGCCGGGTCTGGGCAAAACGACGCTCGCGGGACTGATCGCACGCGAGCTCGGCGCGAACTTCCGGCCGACGAGCGGTCCGACGCTCGAGAAACCCAAGGACCTCGTCGGCATTCTGACGTCGCTCGAAGAGGGCGACGTCTTCTTCGTCGACGAGATTCATCGCCTCGGACGCGTCGTCGAAGAGTTTCTCTATCCCGCGATGGAGGACTTTCAAATAGACTTCGTCGTCGATCGCGGCGCGTATGCCAAGACGCTCAAACTGCCGCTGCAGCGCTTTACCTTGATCGGCGCGACGACGCGCGCCGGAATGATCACCGCCCCGCTGCGCGAGCGCTTCGGCATCGTGCACCATCTCGACTATTACACGCCTGCCGAGCTCGAGCGCATCGTGTTGAGGTCGGCCGGCGTTTTGAGCCTTTCCATAGATCCCGATGCGGCACGCACGATTGCGGCGCGCAGCCGCGGCACGCCGCGCGTTGCAAACCGCCTGCTGCGTCGCGTCCGCGATTTCGCCGAAGTGCGCGCGGACGGCCGGATCACGGCGCCGATTGCCGACGAGGCACTCGAGCGTGAAGGCGTCGACGTGCTCGGCCTCGACCGCCTCGATCGCGCTTTCTTGCGCACTCTTGTGGAGCAGTACCGCGGCGGCCCCGCCGGTATCGCTGCGATCGCCGCGACGCTTACGGAAGACGCGGAGACGCTCGAAGACGTCGTCGAGCCATATCTGCTCAAAGAAGGCTTCGTCACGCGCACGGCCAGCGGACGCCGTGCGACGGAACGTGCCTACGAACATCTCGGCGTCGTACACCGCGCTCCGGCGCAGGAGCGGCTTCTCTAACGCGACGCTCGCACTTCCTCGCAATCGCCGCCGCTCCGCTCTTGGTACCGCGCGGCGTGCGAGCACAAACCGACGCAGATCCCGCAATGGGTTCCGGGCGTCAAGCGCTGCGTGTACTGCTCGGGCACGGCGATGCCGTGCCGGTCTCCGGAGATCGGTTTCTTTTCGACGGACGGCCTTATCGCGGAACGTTTCAACGCCAGGACGACGGCACGGTCGTCAACGTCGTCGACCTCGAGGCGTATCTCTATAGCGTCGTTTCGCAGGAGATGCCGCCGAGCTGGCCGGCGGCGGCGCTGCAGACGCAATCAGTCTGCGCGCGGACGTACGTCTTGCAGCGCAGCGATCCGCGCCGCAGCTATGACCTCGTTCCGTCGGAGCTCGATCAGGTTTACGGCGGAGTCGCGGTCGAGACGGGCGCGGCTAGTGCCGCAGTCGACGCGACTGCGGGTGAAGTGCTCGCGTTCGGCCGCGGATTTGCTTCGATCGCGTACTCGTCGTGCTGCGGCGGACATACGGAGTCTTCGGCAGACGCGTGGGGAAATGCGGCATTGCCGTATTTGAGCGGCGTCGTCTGCCCGTGGTGCTCCGACTCGCCGAACTACCACTGGCAGCGAAACCTCGCATTCGATACGCTCGGCGAGCGGCTCGCTCGCGCGCTGCCGGCGGCCGCGCGAGTCGAAGATCTTCGTATCGATGCGCGCGACGCCAGCGGGCGTGCGCGCGTGGTGGATGTCGTCACCGATCTCGGGGATGCAAGCGTCCCGGGCGGCGTATTCCGGCGTTCGGTCGGCGCGCGCGTCGTTCCGAGCCTTTTGATCGGCGCCGTCGCGCGGACGCCTGACGGTGGCGGAGTTCAGATCGACGGGACCGGTCTTGGACACGGCGTGGGATTATGTCAGTGGGGCGCCCGCGGCATGGCCCTCGCGGGGCGCGCATCGCCGGAGATTCTGAGCTTCTACTTTCCAGGCACGGATATCCAGCATCTCACGTAACGCCCGCGACTACGATTACGCGCTGCCGGCAGAGCTGATCGCGCAATACCCCGCCCCCCAGCGCGACGAAAGCCGATTGATGGTCCTCGATGGTGACGCCGCCGTGCATCGCAGCTTTCGCGATCTGCCGCCGCTGCTGCGGCCGGACGACTTGCTGGTGCTCAACGAAACGCGGGTAATCGCTGCGCGTCTTATCGGAAAGCGCGAGCCCGGCGGCGGGGCCTGCGAACTGCTCTTGCTGCATCCCGCCGGCTCGATGCGTTACGATGCTGACGCCGTGCGGTGGATCGCCTTGACCCGGCCCGCCCGCCGCTTACGACGCGGCGCTCGAGTTCTCTTCGAGCCGTTTGGCGATGCGCTCGTATGCGAAGAACTCGAGGAGGGCATGCGCGAGATCGAGTTTCGGCTCACGCTCCCGTTTGCGACCTTCCTGGATCGTGGCGGCCGGATGCCGCTTCCGCCGTACATTCACAACGACTCACCACAGGCGCAAGATCGCTATCAAAGCGTCTTCGCTCGTCTACCGGGCAGTGTTGCCGCGCCGACGGCGTCGCTGCATTTTACGTCACGCCTGCTCGCTGCGATCGAGGCCCGCGGCATCGAGATCGTACGGCTGACGCTCGACATCGGGCTGGGCACGTTTTGTCCGGTTACCGTCGAATCGATCGACGAACACGTGATGCACGAAGAAGCTTACGCGATCGGGGCCGAGGCGGCCGCCACACTTGAGCGCGCACGAACGCTCGGGCGGCGCATCGTCGCCGCGGGAACGACCGTCGTTCGCGCGCTCGAGGGTAACTATGCGTCGTTCGGGCGAATCGAATCGGGCAACCATGTTACGGGCATTTTCATCACGCCGGGATTTCGATTTCGAGTCGTGGATGCGATGATCACGAACTTCCATCTGCCGCGCTCGACGCTCCTGATGCTGGTCAGCGCATTCGGCGGACGCGAACGGCTCTTGCGAGCCTACGCCGAGGCGATCGAGCGACGTTATCGGTTCTACTCCTTCGGAGATGCGATGTTCCTTACGCGGAGCGCATAGCGTGCGATACGTCGCCGTCGAAAAACCGGGTGGACCCGCGGTACTGCACGTCGCGCAGACGCAGGTACCGGCCTGCGGCCCCGCCGACGTGTTGATTGGCGTCGAGGCCGCGGGTATCTCGCGCGCCGACCTCATGCAGCGCGCCGGCGCGTATCCGCCGCCGCCGGGCGCTTCGCCGATCCTGGGTCTCGAAGTCGCCGGACGAGTCGACGCGGTCGGGAGCGATGTGGAGCGCTGGAAGCGCGGTGACGCCGTCTGCGCGCTCACCAACGGCGGCGGTTACGCCGAGTTCGTGGCGGTTCCGGCGGGCCAGGTGCTCCCGAGACCCGATGGATGGACCGCCGTCGAAGCCGCGACGCTGCCGGAGAACGCCTTTACGGTTTACGACAACCTCTTCACGCGGGCGCGATTGCGGGCAGGCGAAACGGTGCTCGTTCACGGCGGAACGAGTGGTATCGGGACGACCGCCATCATGTTTGCGGTCTCTCGCGGTGCTATGGTCATCGCGACTGCCGGGACGCCCGAAAAATGTGCGGCCTGCCTGCGCTTCGGCGCCGTACATGCAATCGATTACCGAACCGCCGATTTCGCCGAAGAGACGCGACGCTTCACCGGCGGCCGCGGCGTCGATGTCGTGCTCGATATCGTCGGCGGCGATTACATCGCTCGCGATCTCTGCTGCCTTGCGTTGGACGGGAGAATCGCATGCATTTCAACTCAGCGCGGCGGTTCGGTCGAGTTCGACCTTCGGCAGCTGTTTGCGACGCGAGGTGCAATTATGGCATCGAGCCTTCGGCCCCGAACGCCGCAACAAAAAGCCGCGATCGCGCGCGAGCTCGAGCGCGAGATCTGGCCGCTGCTCCCGGCGCGCGATCCGATCGAGCCGATCGTTGATTCGGTCTATCCGTTCGACCGTGCCGCCGATGCGCACGCCCGCATGGAATCGAGTCAACACATCGGCAAAATTATCTTAGTACCCTAGCCCGAAATGATACGAGGAACCTCGTACCATTTCGGGCCAGGTGCGGCCGTCCTAGTGATAGATGATTTGACTCATGGACGTCGGGCCCGTTGCCATGAAAAAGATCATCGGAATCGAGAGCATCGTGTTCGTGCGCGACGCCAGGAACGCGATCCGACGCGCCTTGGCCTTTTCGGCGTCGGTGGCCGGAACGAATCCGAGAAGCTTCTTTTGATTCGGCCAGATGAGTCCCCAGACGTTCAGGAGCATGATCGTGCCGAGCCACGCGCCGATACCGATCGGCGCCATCGCTCCCTGCAGCGTGAACGCGGCGACAAAGCCGTTCCCGCCGTTGGGCGCGAGATATCCGCCTAGCAGAGCGGCGCCAAAAATCCACGTAACGACCGCGCCCCAGCGGAAGAAGAGCAGCGCGCGCGGCACGACGTATTTTGAGATCGGCCCGGCTTCGCCGGCCGCCGCCGCCTGTTTTACGGCCTCGACGTTGACAAAATTGAAGAAGTACAGCAGGCCGATCCACATGATGCCGGCGAGGATATGGAACCAGCGAAAAATCCAATCGGTCGACGGGTTCATGCGCCGGCTCCGAGCGAGTGCGAAACGATCAGACGCGCGATATACCACAAGACGAGGGTCAAAATGAAACCGCAGATCACGGTGCCCGAGAGCGAGTCCAAGGGGTTTTTCACGTAGCACTCTCCTTCGGAATCGTTGGTAGGGTCATTGCTGCATGGTTGCCCGCTGTGCAGGCGGCTCCTTCCCGTTTGAATGCGATAGGGTACGGGTATTGCCTTGGCGCCATGAACGTTACGTCATCCGTGGCGCCCTACGCGCCCAGAAAATGGAATTTGAACGGCTTGCACGGCATCTCCGATGCGACGCTCGAGATGCACTTCGGCCTATACGAAGGTTACGTCAAGAACACCAACTTGTTGAACGACCGTCTCCGCGAACTTCGGGCCGCGAACAAAGCCGCCGGCAGCGACCCATCGTACGCCGAGCTCGTGCGGCGACTCGGCTTCGAGTACAACGGCATGCGGCTGCACGAATATTATTTCGACAACCTAACGGCGCAACCGGCGCCTATCAAAAACGGGCGGTTGTACGACGCACTGGGCGAATGCTTCGACGGTTTTGAGGAGTGGAAGAAGGACTTCGTCGCCGTGGGCGGCATGCGCGGCGTCGGTTGGGTGATCGCGTATTGCGATCTCACAAACGGACGGATCACGAACCACTGGATCGACGACCACCAAAACGGCAACCTCGCCGGATTCGCCCCGATCGTCGTCATGGATCTCTGGGAGCACGCGTACATTAAGGATTACAAGCCGGCCGAGAAGGGCCGGTACATCGAAGCGTTCTTCGCCAATCTCGACTGGGCGGCGTGCGAATCCCGTCTTCGATAACGCCTGCGTGCGCCTAGGCCGGCGCCGCGATCGCGCTCGGTTCGACGATCACGGTCTTCGCATGAGTGTACCAGACGAGCCCGGGCGGTGCCGCGCGCTGTTTGCGCACGTGTTTGCGTAGCGTGTAGTCGACCGCGACGGAAGCGGATGCCTTTCCGCGCGAGTGAAAGGCGGCGAGCGACGCGGCGAACCGAAGGTCCTCGTCGGGTGCTTCCGAGCGGTCGTCGCGTGCCAAGATGACGTGCGCACCCGGAATTCGCTGGGCGTGGAACCAGAGATCGTTGGGACGCGCCAGGCGAAACGTTACCTCCGCGTTCTCCAGCGGCGACCGTCCGACGACGATCCGCGAGCCGGCGGCCGTGCGGTATTCGAGCAGCGCGCGTTTGCGTCGAGGTTTCTGCGGCTGCACAGGTGCGCGTTGCTTTGCGCCGAGCGCGCCGACCGCCGCTTCCACGCCGTCGAGGTCCTCGCTGCCGGCACGTTCGGTCTCCCATCGCAGCGTCTCGATCGCTTCGAGAGCCACACGAATCTCACGTTCCCGCGCGTCGAGATGCGGCAGCGTCTTGCCGAGCTTTTTATAGCGTGTAAAAAGCTTTGCGGCGTCCTCTTTGGCGGCGTCGCGCGCTTCCGGATCCATCTCGTAGAGCGTGGCGAAGATGCGCTCGCCCTCAAGCCGGAGCGCATCGCGCTGCTCCGCGCCGCGCCGCCGTTCTTGAATCGACGCGGCCTCCGCGCGCAGTCGCCGTTCGCGCTCGCCCAATCGCTTCACGAGCGCCCGGCGGCGCGCTGCGACACGTTCGCCGTCTGCTGCGAAGGCGTGACGCATCCGCAGCTCGGCAAAGAACTCCAGTGCGGATCCGGGCGGCTGCTCGGGGAGCGTCCGCGGATTCGGCGGCAGCGGCGGGAGCGCGTAAACGCCGCCGGCTTGAACGGAACGGCTGGCGTTCTCCGCCGGCGAGAACTCGCGGTAGGCCGCGACCACCGTTTCGTCTTTGACGAGGATGGCGTTTCCAAAGCGAGGGACGAGTTCGAAGAATAGCTCCAGACGATCGCCCACGCCGAAGCGCGAGCGCGCCGCGAAGGTGAACCGTAAGAGGCGATCGCCGCGCCGTGCGGAGACCGCGGCAAGACTCATGCCGCGCAGGCTGCGCGCCAGCGTGCGCGCGAACGGCGGCTCGACGCCCGCACCGAGCTCGCCCTCTTCGAGCGTCAGCATCGGCGGCGACGAGAAGAGGTCGACCGCGACCAGCCTTTGCTCGGCGCGCTGCCGCAAGATCAGCGCGAGCCGTCCGTCGGCAAGCAGGCCCGCATCGTCGACGCGCGAGCCGCGCAAACGTCCCTCAAGCTCGTGCGCGAGCCGCGCAATGAGGACCCAATCGGTCTGCATCAAACACTCTCTTATCGTGAGAAGTGCAATAGCCTTGACTCTAGCGCCGCTCGTACTCGCCGCGGGCTGCGGACACGGCGGGTCGGCCGCGGGGCCCGCGGGCTGGCAGCCGGTGCCGGGCGCGAGCGCCGCCTGGGCGAGCGGATCCGGTGCGGGCGCGCAACAATATCGCTACGTCCGCCGGCAGTTCGGAGGAACGCTGCAAGACCTCGCATCGTCGATCACGATCGACGTTCTGCTGCACCACCCCGGCGCAAGGCTGCAGGGCAGCGTTCCGTTCGCGCCCTGTCCCGGAACCGCCGGCGTCGCAACCTTCACGCTTCCAGGTGGAAAGACGCTCGACGAGGGCTTCGCGGCGCGCGATAACCAGTCGGTGCAAACGACCTACATTCGCCCGTCCGCTGCCACGGCCGACCCCGCGGTGACGGCAGCGATGCAAAACTCACTCTGCATTACGCCGGGCTGATCTCGCGCAGTCGTGATTACCCGCTGGGATCTTCTGCCCGTTTCGACCGATCTCGCCCATCATGCCGTCGTCGATCCGCGTTTTGCCTACGTTCTCGACGACGACGAAATGGCGCAAGGGAGCACGATCGGAGCACCGCGATGCTGTACGGTCATCAAGCCGAGCGGCGCGATCCAAAAAATATACTGCCCCGACGCGGGCTTCGATTTCATCGGCGCGGTCGAGATGCACTGCTGGGATCGGCGCAGCACGATCCGCTTGGGCCGGTTGCACGGCGAGTTTCACATCCACCCCGAACGTCAGAGTCACGTCTTCACGCTCGACAACGGCGTCCGCGTGCACGAGCAAATCTTCCCCTATAACGATCGGTGGAGCACTGCCGACGAAATCCCGCCGCCCGCGGTATACTATCGGATTCACTTCAGAAACGACGGGTCGTCGGCGGTCTCGTTCGACGCGTACGGTTTCTGCGAGCTGCGAGGCAATACGGATCACGACGTCGTTACGGCCTACGACGATGCCGTCGGGGGAATCGTCGCTTGGAACCGCGCGGCGCCCACGCAAATACGGCTCTTCGCCATGCTCGGCAAACCCGACGGCTGGGAGACGAACTCGGACCGCGGCAAGGTCGTCGGACGGTTTTCGCCGGGTAAACTTGCCAACGACGCGTCGACGCAGGACGGCGATCCGATCGGCGTGCTCCATGCGGCAATCGAACTTGCGCCCGGCGAAGCACGCTGGGTCGACTTCTTGTGCGTGTTCGCCGAGTCGCGCGACGATCTGGTCGCAAGCGTCAAACGCTGTCCGCCGCCCGACGAGGCGAGCCGCCGAACGACCGAATACTACTGGCAGTTTTTGCGCCGCTCCGTTTTACGTACGCCGAGCGTTGACGTCAATCACGGCGTCTTGTGGGCGAAGGCCAATATCTTGCGGGTCGCGACCTACACGCCGACCGGCTGGTGTTTCACCAACGATCCGACCCGCAGCAACAATAGCGTCGGCCGCGACACCTCGTGGATGACGTTTGGAGCCGATTATCTGAACCCGGACTTCGCGCGCGAGGCGCTTTCAGCGTACTTCCGGCTGCAAGAACCCAGCGGGAAGATCGTCGAGTATTACGACGTCCGCAACGACCACTCGGAGGACGACGGGCTCAACGTGAACGACGATACGCCGCTAGTCGTCATCGCACTGGCGCATCATTTCACGGCGACCGGCGACGAAGCTTTCGCGCGGCAGTGTTATCCGAACGCCGTCCGCGCCATGCGCTACATGCTATCGCAGCGCAATGACGATGGGCTCGTCTGGTGTACGGCAACCGGAACCGCGGAACGCGGCATCGTCGGCTGGCGCAACATCATTCCGAACTACCGCATTAGCGGCGCGTCGACCGAAGTCAACTCGGCGTGCTACGCCGGCTTGGTTGCGCTCGCCGCGATGGGACGCCGGTTGGGCGACCCGGAGGCCGCGACGTTTCGAGCCGAGGCCGAAGCCCTGCGGGATGCGATCAACACGCACCTCGTCAACCCCGAGAACGATCTCTATCTGCTCAACATCGACGTCGACGGCGCGCGCCGAACCGACGTGACCGCCGACCTCATCTTTCCGGTACTCTTCGGCGTTGCGCCGCCCGAACGTGCGGCCAACATCATCAACGAACTGAGCGTTGCGAACTTCTGGACCGATGCCGGGATTCGCACCGTCCCGCGCGAGGCGCTCGATTACGGTCCGGTCAAGGCATTCGGCCTGCTCGGCGGCGTCTGGGTCGCGGTCTCGTACTGGTTCGCGTTCGCAGCAGCGAAGCATCAGCCCAACGTCATGGCACGCGCGCTGGCGAGCAGTTTCCATCACTTCTCGATCGACCCGCGCCGTAACAACACCGTGCCCGGCCAGTTCTCCGAATGGCTGCACGGCGAGATTCTCAGCAATCAGGGAATGATGCTCTCGCCGTGGGACGCTCCGCGTTACCTTTGGGCCGCGATCGAAGGTGCCGGAGGGCTCCACATCATGCGCGAGGAGGCCGAACTCGCCCCTGCACTCGCGGACGACTGGCGCTGGCTCACGGCGATCAACGTTCCGTTTCGCGGGACGTCGATCGCGTGGATCGTCTGCCGCATGCCCGATGGATTGCACCTCCACACGACCGCCAATCTGCCCTCGCCCGCCAAGAAGACGACCTACACGCGGGACGCGACCGACGCGGTTCACGTCTCCGACCCCGATTCGACGGTCGTCGCCTTGGCGGGAGACGACGGCATCTTTATCTTTGTCGGCAATCCGGGCGCGCGGACAACGGTCTGCGCCGTGTCGTATGCGGGCCCGGAGGACGGCGAGTGTTCCGTGCGGCTCTTCTCGACCGTCTGGAACGAATGGCAGGAGAAGGGCCTATCCAGCCGCGCGACCGTCGCCGCCGGAATCCCGCTTGTGATTGACGCCGGCGGCTTCGCGATCGTCAAGCTCCAAAACGTTTCGCCCTAACGTGCGAAGGCTCGCCTGCTTTCGAGGGCAACTCGGCGTCCGGGGTGAAAGGAGGGTACGTTGACCACGGGTCCGGGGCTGCTCTTCGTCGTGTCGGGTCCGTCGGGTGCGGGCAAGGATACCCTGGTTGAAGGCCTTCGCGCAAACCGGCCCAGCCTGCGCTACTCCGTTTCGGCGACCACCCGCGAGGCGCGACCGGAGGAGCGCGACGGCGAGCATTATTTTTTCGTTTCAAGCTCGGACTTCGAAGGGCTGCGGCGCGACGGCGGCCTGCT
>DASXGO010000293.1:0-3209 GCA_036489055.1 Candidatus Cybelea sp.
GACCGATAATCCCGCCGGCGAGCGAGCTGCCGACGATTTGACCGACGATTAGTGCTTGGCTGAGCAGCCCGACGGCCGTGCCGCGTGCGCGCCGCGCGGTTTCGTTCGTGACGATGTAGCGCGTCGGTGCCCCGAGCAGCGCCCCGAAGCCGGCACCCGCCACGATCATCGCGAGCAACGCGAGCGGCAGCGATTGGAATCCAAGGGCGAAGATTGCCAAGCCGACTTCGGTTAGAATCGCACCGACGAGCAGCACGTCGCGGCTGCCGACGCGGTCGAGCGCGCGGCCCGAATACGGAATGACCGCTACGAAGACCAGCGCTCCCAGCGCCGCGACGAAACCTGCGGCCGCATACGAGAGCCCTTGCGCTCCTACGAGCACGGTCGGAATAAAGAAGAGCGAGCCCTCCAAAACTCCGATGAGGATCTCGAGCACGTAGGTTCTGACGAGCTGTGGCGATTGCAAAAGCGAAAGCGGCACGATCGGTGCATCCGACATCGACTCCCAGATCCAAAACGCGGCGAGGATGAAGACTCCCAGCACGCCGATGAGCGGGCGCGACGCGATCAAGCCGTCCATAAGGCCCAGCAACCCGGCGCAGAGCAGTGCGAGCCCGAGCACGTCGAGCGGCGCGCGCGTCCGCGGCGCCTGCGCCGGAACGTCACGCAGCGCGAGCGCGAAGACGACCGCTGCAAGCGGAACGTTCGCCGCGAAAATCCAGCGCCAGGAAATGAAGTGCGTCACGAGGCCGCCGATGCTCGGGCCGATTACCGCCGCGAGTCCCCACGTAGCGGCGACGATTCCTAGTGCCGCACCGCGCCGTGCGGCAGGAACGACATCGCCGATTGTCGCCGTCGCGACCGGGAAGATGCCGCCGGCGCCGAGCGCTTGAATTGCGCGCGCCGCCAAGAAGACCGGGTAGCTGGGCGCAGCGATTGCGAGAACGCTGCCCGCGGCGAAGAATGCGAGACACGCCAAATAGATCGGCCGCCGCCCGTATTGGTCGGCGAGCGTGCTCGCAAGCGCAATGGAGACGACCGTCACGAGCAGGTAGAGCGTGAAGACCCAGGCGAGATCGCTCGTCTGGACGTGAAAATCGCGGCCGAGTGCCGGAAGCGCGGGCGAAAGTACGCTCAGATCGAGGGCGCCGGCGAAGACGCCGAGAGCGAGCGTCCAGAGTAACCGGCTCACGAGATGATTCGGTCGACCACCATGACCGCGCACATGAGGGCGAGGTAGAGCAGCGAAAAGCGAAAGAGCCTGCGCGCCTGCAGATTCCCGGACTGCTCGCGCCACGTTCGCAGCGCATCGAGCACGAAGATGCCGCCGAGCACTGCCGCCGCCGCAAAGTAAACGGCGCCCATGACGTGGAGCGGGTACAGAATCAGCGAGGCCGCAACCAAAAGAAGAGTATAGTAGACGATCTCGCGCTTGGTACGCTCGCGTCCGTGAACGTTGGGAAACATCGGGATCTTCGCTTTGCCGTAATCGGTCTCGGTCATCAACGCCAGCGACCAAAAGTGCGGCGGAGTCCAAAGAAAGATCAATGCAAAGAGTCCGAGCGCCGGCGCCCCGATCGTGTGCGTTACCGCTGCCCATCCGACCAGCGGCGGAACGGAGCCCGCCGCGCCGCCGACGACGATGTTGAGGGGCGTGATGCGCTTCAGCCACATCGTGTAGATCACGACGTAATAAAGATTGCCGGCCAGCGATAGCCACGCCGCCAGCGGGTTGACTAACGTGTAAAAGAGCGCGAACGAAACTGCACCCGCGACCAAGCCGAAGACGGCGGCGCTCGTCTCCGAGACGCGCCCTTGTGGGATCGGTCGCAGCTGAGTTCGCTTCATGATGCGGTCGATGTCCGCATCCCAGACGCAGTTCAGTGCGCCGGCCGAGGCTGCGGAGAGCGCGCCGGCGAGCAGCGTCCAGAGCAGCAGCGAAAAGCGTGGAATGCCGCGCGCGGCCATCACCATCGACGCCGCGGTCGTGATGAGCAGCAAAGCGATGATGCGTGGTTTCGAAAGCTCGTAGTAATCGCGCAGGTGGGCAATCATTGCGGCGTACTCTCCGCGATCAGGGCGGCTCCGCGCATCGGCGCCGTATCGAGCATTGCAAACGCGGTTGCGACGAAGAACGCTAAAAAGAGGAGCGCGGCGTTGAGCGCGTGCGCTTCCCGGAGGTCCGTCGGCAGACGCAGTGCGACGTTGAGCAAACCCAGCAGCACTTGGAAGCAGACCAGTGCGACGCCGAGCACGACGCTGACGCGGACACGCAGCGACGCCGGTTGCGCCCAGACCATCGCGAACGATCCGGCAGCGCAGATCAGCGTGATGCCGGCGGCAATGCGATGGAGCATCTGCACGTATTGTCCCGCGGTGTAAACGACGACGTTGCCGGCACATCCGGGAATGGAGAGACACGCGAGCCCGGCGCCGCTGGAGCTCACATACGCGCCAACGCACATCGTTAAAAAAGCGGAGAGCGCGGTAACGCCGAGCGCGAGCAGCAATCCGTACGACCGCTGCCCCACTGCGCCGGATTCGGTGCCGGCTCTGCCGCTCGCGGCGGCGAAGACGGCCATAGCGGAGAGCGACGCAATCAACGCCATGGCCGTCGCCCAGTGCAGGACAACGGAGAGCGGCGCGTTCGCGAGCCGCACGGTCTCGGCACCGAGAAAGACCTGCGCGAGGAAAATCGCGGCAATCGCCGCCATTGTCGGACCGATGAACCGCGAGCGCCGCCGCTCCCGCCACGCGACGGCAATTAGTGCGAGGATCAGCGGCGCGACGGTGAATGCGAGCAGGCGGTGCGACCACTCCCAGAGCGTGCCGTCGCCCAGTGACGGCAAGAAGCGGCCTCGGCAGAGTGGCCAATCGGGGCAGGTGAGCCCTGCACCGTGAATGCGCGTCCAACTTCCGAGCATCAGCGTTGCCAGAGCGATCAGATCTGCCGCTACCGCCAAGCGCAAGAGATGCTTCATGCCACTCTCAGGGTAACGCGCGGGACAGGTCCGGGCAACGACATTTGGAAGATAAAAATTTAGCGCGATGGGGAGGCCGCAGGTAGGCACAGGCGAAGCGGTCGGCCGTGAAGCGCTGGTCGGCCCTGGCAGGTCTAGTCCTGGGGCTGCTCTTGCTGTTCGGATGTCGCGAAATACGTGTTAAAACGCTTTCAACGGGCACAACGACCGTCCTAGGAGGGAACCAAA
>DASXGO010000294.1:0-11571 GCA_036489055.1 Candidatus Cybelea sp.
GCCTCGCTTCGACGTGGGCGGTAAGAGATGAGGGGTTAAGATCGCTTGAAGGCATCGCGCTGAATAACGGGCAGGTCTTTTAAAAAAGAGGAAAGCGTTTTCGCTACTCGCAGGTCAGCGCCGCGGTATGGACGTGCGCTATGTCGACTGTGCCATCGAGGTGCGCTCCGAGAGAAGAAGCTGCAACAAAGACGTTGCCCTTGGGGTCCGCAGCCGGACCTGCAACCGGATCGCCGCCGTCGTAACCGTTGAAGTAATACAGCCTCTCGCGGTGGCGCTTTAGAGTAAAGAGCGTGCCCGAACCGCTCCCGCTGTTGCCGAGCGTCGTCCCGTAAATGACGCCGTTGCTGTCAACGATCACGTTACCGTCCGGATACGCGCCGTCGGCGGAACCGCTGCCGAAGCTCCATAGAACGTGCTCGGCGTAGCCGCTTCCGCTCGGCACGAGCGAAAAAACGGTGCCGGCATTGTTCTTTCCGCCTAAGGACGTCGTCCCATAGAACGTGCCGGACGAGTCGAGGCAGAGACGTGCGACGGGTTCGGAGCCATCGGGTGGCCCTTTAAACGAATAGATGATGCTTTCGGTATAGCCGTGCGTGTTCGGGGTGAGCTTAAAGACGGTTCCCTTGTAGGCATTGCTTTTACCGCCATAGAGAGTCGTGCCGTAGAGCGCGCCGGTACTGTCCATAATTAGCCCCGCCTCGGGAACAACGCCATCCCGACGTCCATGAAAGCTGTAGAGTACCTTCTCCTTATACGTCGATCCACTCGGATGCAGCTGATAAACCACACCGTTGTTTTTATGCCCGCCGCCCCCCGTCGTCCCGTATAAGTTGCCGTAAGCATCCGCGACGACTGCGCCTTGAGGCCCACCGCCATCGGCTTGGCCAGAAAAACTGTAGGTACTCAAGAGCGTCCATGCACCGCTTGCGTTAGGTTTGAGTATGGCGATTGCGCCCGCGCCGTGCGCACCGCCTTGAAATGACGTCACCGCGGCAGGCTCCGTTCCGTCGAGGAGTTGGGGGACCATAATGCCGTTTGGACGCCAGCCGTCACTACCGGTGAGCGAATACAAAATGCTCTCGGTCCAGCCGCCTTTCTTACTCTTGCTGATCCCATAGACGGAGCCGGCGTCGTAGTAGCCGCCGGATTCGGTCGTCCCAATAACGACGGGATTCGAAGAACGCGCAACAATGTTAGAGTTCGGCTCTTGACCGTCAGGGTCTCCGTTAAAGCTGTAAATCGCGCGCAGACCGTATACGTACGTTAGAGGAGTAGGCGTAGTACGCGCTTGCGGTGCCGCTCCGGCTTTTGAAACCGACGGTATCTCATTTTGGCCTTGCCGAAGCGCGCCGCAGGCGGCAAAGAGCGCGCCGGCACCAATGCAAAGCGCAAGACGACCAAAGCTCAAAGCGTTCATCGCAAAAAAGTTCGCCCGCTCCCGGCCTTTTCCATCGTAGCCTGCTGTAAGGAGAACGGACTGGGATGGCCGGCCTAGTTATGCGGCGAAATCTCGACGCCTGACCCTTCTTGGAGGCTACCGGAATGACTTTGCACCGGCAGGTACATCGCTATTTGGCCGCAGGCACAATTTTGTTGCTCTCGGGTTGCAGCGCAATGCAACCGCTAGCGCTTCCCGGACCAACGCAAGCGCGAAGTGCTTCAATCGACGCGGCGAGCGCCGATCTGATGTATGCAGCCTCGACCGATGGCAAGCATATTTACATGTTCTCCTATCCGCAAGGCAAGCTTGTGCATCAGATGACGCCGCCGAAGGGCACGATTTCACTGCAGGGTATGTGCTCGGATGCATCGGGTAACGTGTATGTGACCAGCATCTCGAAGGGCAAGGGCAGCGGCGGCGCCGAGGGTCACTTATACGAGTACGCACATGGTGCCACAAAAGTCCGCTGGACGCTCAACTTTTATGACGCCGCTCCTTTCGGCTGCGCCGTAGATCCGAAGGCAAATATGATCGCCGTGTCCACGGTCGGACTCGGTTCGCGCAATGGGGAAGTTTGGACGTATACGCCGGGCAGCAACTACGGGAGCCAATACGCAAGCTATGATACTCGGAATTATTACTACTGCGCGTACGACGGTAAGGGAAATCTTTTCGTCAACGGCACTGGTGCCGGCAACGAGATGTATCTCGACGAGCTTGTGACCGGGAAATCGCAAATGATCGAACTTGTACTGAACAAGTACGTAAGCGTTTCCGGTATGGGGCAGCTTCAGTGGGACGGCTCGAACATGACGCTCGAGGATCTTACCGCCGGCGCCATCTACCAGCTCAGCATTTCCGGATCTGACGCGGAAATCGCGGGGAAGACTCCGCTCTCCGGCTGGACCGGATCGGCGCTCTCTACAATCGCCGGGAGCTCGGTGCTCGTGCCCACGGGCGTCTCGCAAACAAGCATCGGCACATGGAAATACCCATCCGGCGGAAAGCTGCTGAAAAGCTTTTCGAGCCCGAGCGGAGTCTTCGCGCTCACTATCAGCGCAGGTAGCCGCTCATGAAAATGAAACTCGGCGGTTTTGCGTTTGCTGCTCTTACAGCGGCGTGGATACTTGCCGGTTGCGCCGGCTCAGCGGTTAGCGGTGGAACCGGGGTGGTGCCGCAAACAAACCTTCCGCCGCCGCGGAAGCCGGGACACTCCTGGATGCGGCCAGGCGCGTCGTCAGGCGATCTCATGTATGTGGCGGACGTAAAAGACAACGAAGTTGAAGTCTACTCGTATCCGGGGGGAACGCTCGCCGGCACGCTTACGGGCTTTGAGGGCCTTGCGTACATGTGCGTAGACGGCAAGGGCCACATCTTCATCCCTAGTTACGGTGCCGCAAAGATTTTTGAATACGCGCACGGCGGAACGAGCCCGATAAGAACGTTGAACGATCCGCGAGCCGAGCCGTACTCGTGCTCGATCGATCCAAAAACCGGAAACCTCGCCGCTGCAAACTATTTGCTGCAAAACTCTTACGACGGTAACGTCGTTATCTATCAGCGCGCGAAGGGCCGCCCGTTTGGGCATACCCTTTACGACCTGCTCAATCCGTATTTTTGCGCGTACGATGACGCCGGAGACTTGTTCGTCGAGGGCGGTGGCCCGGTGGGTGGCAGCGGATACTTTGCAATGGAAGAGTTACCAAGAGGCGCGCGGCTTTTTTCGCCGGTGACGCTGCAGAACGTTCCGGCCTATCCAAACGGTCTGCAATGGGATGGGAGCTATTTAGCGGTCGGCACGGGAACGCTCGCCGGACCAAGCTCGGGCGATACTTATATTTATCGCACGCGCGTCTCGAACTTTCTCGCTAAGACGATCGGGACGACGCGTCTGAAGGAGAACGGGCCTACCGCGAACTTTTTTGTCGACGGCTCGACCATTCTGGTATCGGGCGGTGAAACGCAGCCCAACGTGGCATTCTTTAACTATCCAGCCGGCGGCGCGCCCACGCAAAGCGTGCCGCAGACATCTCCGTATGGCGTTGTCGTCAGCCACGCCGCCGCGCCGCAGAACGTGCACGCCGTTCCAGCGACCTCCAGCTATCAATACTCGACGATCTTCAGTTTCGAAGGCTTCAACGGCGCGGCACCCGCCGGCACGCTGCTCTATTATAAGGGAAAGCTCTACGGCACCACGACGGCCGGTGGCTACTATGCGCAAGGAACGGTCTTTAGCATCACTCCGTCGGGAGTCGAGACTGTGCTGCACAACTTCGGACAAACGGGCGACGGCGCCAAACCGGAAGCCGGGCTCACCGTGCTTAACGGCGTTCTCTACGGAACCACGTACTCGGGTGGAACTTACAACGACGGCACGGTTTTCAGCATCACGGCGAGCGGCAAGGAAGGCGTGCTCTATAGCTTCGGCCGCAGCAAGAGCGATGGAAAAAACTCGGTGGCCGCCTTAACGTCGCTTAACGGCACGCTCTACGGTACGACGCCGTACGGCGGCAGTGCCAATGGCGGGACAGTTTTTTCGATCTCGACGACAGGCAGTGAGAAAGTGCTCTTCAGTTTCCCCGCTTACTCGAGGAAGGACGGCATGGCTCCCTTCGCCGGTCTGACGGCCTATCAGGGAACGCTATACGGTACGACCGAGAGCTCGGGCCCATGTCAGGAAGGCACCGCGTACAGTATCACGACCTCCGGGAAGGAGCACACAATTTATGGTTTTCCATGCCAGCGCTACGACGGCGAGAATCCTAAAGCGGGGTTGGTTGTGGTCAACGGCGTTTTGTATGGAACGACTACGTATGGCGGAAAAGCATTTTATAACGACGGTACCGTTTTCAGCCTCACGCTGTCCGGGAAGGAGCAGGTGCTATTCGATTTTATTCCGTCATCAGAATACGGCTTCTCGCCGAACACCGCCCTTGTTCCCTTGAAAGGAATGCTGTACGGCACGACTCCCGAGGCTGCCGCGAATGGCGTTGGCGCCATCTACGGCGTCACGACGTCGGGACAGCCGACCGTTTTGCACACTTTTGGAGTCGCCCCCGACGGTTCGACGCCGCTTGCAGGCCCTACGAAGGTGCACGGCACGCTCTACGGCACAACGTCGGCCGGTGGCGGCCCTGCCAACGCCGGCACGGTTTATCGAATCACACGGTAAGCACGGAGCGATGCGGCGAGCGCTTTCGCCGAACGCATAAGCGCGTCGTCGCTCCCAGCGCTAAACCCAACCAGCAGACCCGCGCAATCGGTCCGCCTCACGCACAACTGTGAGATCGGCAAGACGCGCTCGCCGCCGGCCATCGAATTGACAAATCGCACGTCGTCGAAGTCGCTCGGCCCTATGATGGCGACGTGCAGCCCTTTCTGCGCTGGACCTAGCCTAAACTCGCGCGGGAGATTGCGCGAGAGCACGCCGATTAAGAGCGCGCGTCGGCACTCGTAGATCTTCATCATGCGCCGAATGTGGCGGCTGAAATAGCCGCCGGCGATGAACTCCGCAAGCGTCGCTTGCAGTTGTGCGGACGAGCCGAGGCTGAAGATCTCGCGCACGAAGCGGAAGCTTTCGGCGAGGTGTTCGGGCGCGACGACGTAGCCTAGCCGCAATCCGGGCGCGAGCGTCTTGCTGAACGTGCCGACGTAGATCACGCGCTGGTCGCGATCCATGCTCTGCAGCGCTGGAATGGGGTGCGCGTCGAACTCACTATCGTAATCATCTTCAATCACGTACGCATCGACGCGCCTCGCCCAATCGAGCAGCTCCGCTCGCCGGGATAGCGTCAGCGTCCCTCCGAGTGGGAACTGATGCGAGGGCGACAGGTAGGCGAGCGTCGCGCCGTCGGGGAGCTCGCTCGTTCGAAGGCCGTCGTCGTCAACGGCGACGCCTTCGAGTGCCAGGTCGTGGGCCGCAAACGTGGCGCGCGCGAGTTGATAACACGGGTCCTCGATGACGACGCGATCGCCGCGACGTGCGAGCACGAACGCGGCAAGGTGGAGCGCGCCCTGCGCGCCCTCAACGATAATGATGCGGCTCGGATCGGCGACCACGCCGCGGAACTGCGCGATGTGGCGCGCGATCGCTTCGCGTAACGCGAGGAGGCCTGACGAATCACCATAATCGAGCGACGCGCCGGTTGACGCGAGCGTTTTTCGCGCGATGCGTTGCCACGTGCGCGAGGGAAACGCCGCAAGTGCCGGAGCTCCCACGCGCAGCGGACCGAACGAAGACCCTACTGCATCGAGTGCGGCTTTAACCGGCACGAGCCGTGCCGCATGGTTCGGCACCGATCGCGAGCCGCTCGTAACCCGTCCGTGCACTTCGTGCAGCGTCGGCGCAACGAACGTTCCCGCGCCGACGCGCGTTTCGAGATAGCCTTCAGCGACGAGCTGCTCCAGCGCAACGGTTATGGTGTTGCGCGAGAGACCGAGCCGCTGCGCGAGCTCACGGCTCGGAAGCAAACGGGAGGCGGCAGGAAAGAACCCGGCCTGGATCGCGTCTCGAAGCCGCCGCACGAGCTGGGGCCCAAGCTGTTCGCCCGAAGAGCGATCGGGAAAGAGCGGCTCAAGACGGATTGGCTCCTTCATCACGGTATATTTTGGTGCCTCACAAGGAGCCAATCCTTGTGTAGAATCGAGCCATGAAGCGATTTGCCTACGCCCTCCTGGCGGCGCCACTCCTCGTCGCAGCGGCGACCGCCGTCCCGTCGCCGCTTCCCGCCCCCATCGTCACGCCGAACTATCCGGTCGCGCCGAGCACGCGCGACGGCAGCCACGACTTTGATTTCGAGTACGGAACGTGGCGCACGCACTATCGTCTGCTCAAATATCGTCTCGTCGGCGACCACCAGTGGTACGACTGTTACGGCACATCCGTCGTGCGTCCGTTTTGGGGCCACAGCGGCAATCTCGAAGACGGCGATTTGAAGTGCTCGAATCGCTACGTCGGCGGAATGACGCTACGCACATACGACGCGCGCACGCATCAGTGGACGATCTGGTGGGGAACGCGGAAGCTCGCGGTCGCCCCGCCGGCGCAGCTCGGCCATTACGATGCCAACGGCGTCGGCGAGTTCTACGCGTACGATTCGTGGCAGGGCAAACCGGAAATTACGCGCTTTCAATGGACGCGCGTCAACGGCAATCCGCATTTCGAACAAGCCTACTCGGCCGACGGCGGCAAGACGTGGGAAACGAACTGGACGACGGATTACGAACGCGTTTCGTCGACGACTAAGGGCGTCTGGAATGCGAGCGATCCGGCCGACGCGGGTTCGCGCGGCTTCGACTTTCTCGTCGGAACGTGGAAAACGCACTACATGCGTTTACGGCACCCGCTCACGAGCGATCGCACGTCGTACACCTGCGACGGTGAGTCGGTAGTGCGTCAGTTTTGGGCCGGCAGCGGCAATCTCGAAGACGGCGATCTGCATTGCCCCACGCAGTACGTTCGCGGCGTGACGTTGCGGCTGTACCAAGCGCCGACGCAGCACTGGATGCTCTATTGGGGTACGCAGAAGAACGGCTTGGCGCCGGGACTTCCGCAAGTGGGCCGCTTTGGCGCTAACGGAGTTGGTGATTTTCTCGCGCCCGATACATACGACGGTAAACCGATCGAAGTTCGCTACCGATGGTTCGCGCGCGCTAATAACCCGCGGTTTGAGGAAGCGTTTTCGGCCGATAACGGCAAGACGTGGGAGACAGTCTGGACGACCGACTACACTCGTGTTGCCTCTTCGCCCTGACCCTTACGTGTCACCCTGAGCTTGTCGAAGGGGACACGAGGTGTCTCGGACGGGCGTCGTGGCTGTGCGTGGCGCCTTCGGCGGCAGTCATCGGGGCCGCAATCGGGTGCGCCTTGAAGTACTCCAGCGAACGATGGATATCGTCGAGCAGCGCGTCGGCGAGGTCGAGGCTGAAGCCGTGGCGCACGAGCACGCGCATAACAACCATATCGGCGATGTTCGGCACCATCGTATAGGCCGCGACTTGCCATCCGCGCGCGCGCAAGCGCTCGGAGAGATCGAAGAGCGAGTATGACGCGTCCGCGTTTTCCCGCATCGTCCACGAGACGGCGGGAATTCCACCGCTGCTGTCGCCGTCGAAGAGCACCTCGAAGGCTTCGAACTCGGCGATGCGGCGCGCGACGTGCCGGCTGACGTTATAGTAGTTTTGGTGAATGCGGCGGTAACCGTCCATCCCCAGCCGCAGCATCAGATAGTATTGGGAGACGACTTGGCCGCCCGGCCGCGAGAAGTTGAGCGCGAATGTCGGCATGTCGCCGCCGAGATAGTTGACGTGAAAGACCAAGCCCTCGGGCAGATCGCTCGCCTCGCGCCAAATCACCCAGCCGACGCCGAGCGGTGCCAATCCGAACTTGTGCCCGGACGTATTGATCGATCGCACCCGCGGTAGACGGAAATCCCAGACGATCTCGGGCACAGCGAACGGCGCGATGAATCCTCCGGACGCCGCGTCAACGTGGATGGGAACGTCGAGCCCCGTTTCGCGCTGGAGATTGTCGAGCGCGGATGCAATTTCGGCCACGTTCTCATAATGGCCGGTGAACGTGACGCCGAACGTCGGCACGACGCCGATCGTATTTTCGTCAACGCGCTTGACGGCTTCGTCCGCCGTCATCACCAGCCGGTCGCGCTCTAACGGAACTTCGCGCAGCTCGACGGCGAAATAGCGCGCGAACTTATGCCAGCAGACCTGCACGGGGCCGGTTACGAGATTGGGTTTATCGCTCGGCTTGCCGGCCTTCGCGCGCGCTTCGCGCCATTTCCATTTAAGCGCGAGTCCTCCCAGCATCGCAGCTTCGCTCGATCCGGTCGTCGAGCGTCCCATCGTGCTTCCGGCTGCCGGTGAATTCCACAGAGGCGCCAGCAGATGGACGCAGCGGCTTTCGATCTCGGCCGTTGCCGGATACTCGTCCTTGTCGATCATGTTCTTATCGAGGCTGAGGTCCATCAGTTTGTGGATGCCGTCGTCGAACCACGTCTGGCAGAACGTTGCGAGATTCTGCCGGGCGTTGCCGTCCATCATCAGCTCGTCGGTGACGACCTGCAGCGCAACGTCGGGCCGCACGCCCTCAGCCGGAATGCGATGCTTGGGCACGACTGAGTCCATGGCGCGCGTCGCATAGACGTCGGCAGCGTCGGTATCGCGCGGTTGTTTGAGCCGATGTAAAGGCACGTCGTTATCCTCCGATTGACGACATGTTCAGGTGGTCGGTTGTGAGTTGCCAGCGGGCGCGGATCGAAAGGTGCGCGAAAATAGACGCGACACGGTTTTCGACCGTGCGCGTGCTCAAGTGGAGTTGCGCTGCGATGGCCTTATTGCTGTAACCCTGAGCGACGAGCGCCGCAACCTCGCGTTCGCGCGGCGTCAACCCCGCAGTCTGCTGCGGAATTTTTTCAAGTGCGCGCACGAGATCGTGCGCGTGGTCAAGATACGCACGCTTCTTGGTGAGACGATGCCCGCATTGGTACGCGCCAATCATATGGTAGATGGGCTGAATCGGCTCCAGCGCGCCGATCGCATCTTCGATCGTCGCGGTAGCGCCGCGCACGTCACCGAGCGCCTCGAGCGCTTCGGCGCGGACGCGCAGGGCGATTCCGTGTCCGCCGAGTTGCGAGCGCTCCCAAGCGGTCAGCGCTTCGGCGGCGGCCCGTTCGGCGGCTGAGAATTTCCCGGCTTTAAAAAGAATCCGCGCGCGTTTGGTCGCGGTCACCGGCCCGAAGAACGCGGCAATCCAATCCGAGGCGCGCTCGCGCGCCGGCGGACCAATGCGATCGAGCAGTTCGGCGGCTTCGCCGTAGCGGCGGTGCGAGCAGAGCGCGAGCGCCGCCAGCACCGGATCGTCGCTGCTCGACGGAGCAACGACTGCATCGTCAAGGCACTCTTGCACGACGCGCGACTCGTACGCCGACGGATCCGAGACGTCGCAGTAGAGTTGAAAGTTGACGATGTTGAAGAGCGCGTCTTGCGCGGTCGATGTCATGCCGTTGGCTAACGCCAGCTCGAGCGCTTCGACGTTTTCGGCAGTAGCGAGGTGCGCGCGTGCCGGATCGTGCAAATCGATCACCCCGCGCGTCGTCAGCGCGTGCGTTTTAACGTGTGGAAGCGCCCCGGGCGTGCCGCGCAGCAGTTTCGCCGCGGTCGCCGCGGCTTCGAAGGCTCCGCCAAGGTTGCGCCGGTGGTACCGGTCAACCGCGAGGTAGCAGCCGATCCGTATTGCTAGCGATGCGACGCGAACGTTGCCGCTCGCCTCACGCGCGCAAACCTGTACCTCGCGCGCGCGGCGTTCCAGCTCGCCGCAATCGCGGCGCGAGAACGCATGACGCCCGAGCGCGTAATAGAGTTCCGCGCGGTCGGCCGCGGTCGCTCCGGGAAAGCCTTGGGCGATGCGGCGCATCTCGTCAAGCTGTCGCGCGGCGGCGGCAGCGTCACCGAGATCGCACGCGATTTCCGCGAGCCGGGCGAGCGCCGCGAGCCGCGTGCTCGCTTCCACCGAGGGTTGGGCCAAGCCCGAAAGACGCGCCGCCGCCGTCTCGATCGCGCCAAGCTGATAGAGGAGGTCTGCTTCGCGCAAACGACCGGCGATCACGTCGGGCTGCCTGAGTAATTACTCTTGTACGGCGAAGGCACCGGCGCTACCATCGCGGCAAATGTGACTACGGCTTGTTGGAGGTTTCATCGTGACTTCGCATCGGCTGCTTTCGTCGGCTCTTCTCGCTTTCGCCCTTTTGTCCGCGGGATGCTCCGCGCCGGGGACTTCTTCGTTCGCTCCCACAGGCGCCCAGGCCGCCGGACCGCTGAAGCGATCGCACGGACGGCCGATTGCGGACGCAACGCATAACTACGTCTACGTCGCGGATGCGTATGGAAATACGGTCTGGATCTTTCCGGCCAACCCGGCGGATCCAGCCGCTTCCGGTTCGATCACGACCGGATTGAGCAGCCCGCAGGGCATTGCGATCGATGCCGGCGGGAATTTGTACGTCGCGAATGCCAGCAACAACACCGTCACGGTCTATCCGCCGGGCAGCGCAACGCCGTCGCTCACGTTGAGCCAAGACCTGACCACGCCGGCCGCCGTCGCCGTCGATTCGCACGGAAACGTTTGGGTTTCCAACCAGCTCGGCAGCTATGAAGGAAGCGTCGTGGAATTTCCCGCTGGGCAGACCACGCCTTCGACGGTGATCACTGGACTGAATCCGTTGGGCGTTGCGGTCGACTCCAAAGACAATCTGTACGTCGAAAACTACAACAACTCGGCGGCATTCGTCTCCGTCTATCCGCCCGGGGCGACGAAGCCTTCGAAGCAGTTCGGCGCGAGCGATCTGCTCGAACCGCTCGGCATCACCGTTGGCCCGAGCGGTGACGTGTACGTCTCCGATTTCTATTACAACAAGGTCTTCATCTATAAGAAGAAGTCGTACGAACTGCGCTCGTCGACGTTTTACGAGATCGGCGGCATGCTGGGGCTCACGCTCTCGCACAATAAGCGGCTCTACATCGGCGAAGGCTCCAATACCGTCGTCAACGAGGTCGCCAAGCGCGGATTCGGCAAGCTGTTATCCGACGAACTGCACAACTCGCTCTCGAGCTCGTTTGGCGTCGCCGCCGATCCTGCCGTCGCGCCAGGACCCTAACCTCGTGTCACCCTGACCCTTCGACTCGGCGCTACGCGCCTCGCTCAGGACTGCGCGCCTGCGGCGCTTGGCTCTAAAGGAAGTCGTGTCACCCTGAGCCTGTCGAAGGGCGACACGACGTTGCGCGCCTTGTGAGAGCTCGAACTGGCGTGATAGACTCGGGTGCACGGATGGCGCTTCACGAGATCGTTCTGCCCGAGACGAAGCCGGAGACTGAATGGGTGCGCGGGCGGGCGCTGCAAAAGGTGAGCCCGCAGCGCGATCATTCGCTCCTTCAGTTGCAGGTCGCGATGCGGCTCAGCCTTTGGGGGAAGGGCCGAGGAGAAGTTGGAACCGAGTGGCGCTTCCGTGTCGCGCCGCCCGGCGGGGTGCGCCGGCCGCTCGTGCCCGACGTCGCCTACATCTCCAACGAGCGGCTTCGGCCGCTCAGCGATGAAGAACTTCAAATACCGCCGTTAG
>DASXGO010000298.1:0-1659 GCA_036489055.1 Candidatus Cybelea sp.
GCAATGCGTCGTTGATCCAGCGCGACCAGACGAAGAGTGCATCGGAGAGGCGGTTCAAATACTGGACCGCCTCTTTGGAAATGCCGTCTTCGGTTTCGCGCAGCGTCACCAGCCTACGCTCGGCTCGCCGGCATATCGTACGAGCCACGTGGAGCTGCGCGCCCGCCGCCGAACCCCCAGGCAAAATGAAGGTATCGAGCGGCGGAAGATCCGCTTCCGCTTCGTCGATTGCGCGTTCGAGCGCCGAGATCGCGGCGCCGTCGACGAGCGGCATGCCTTCCCAACGATCGGGTGGCAGCGTCGCAAGTTCGCTGCCCAGATTGAAGAGTGCGTCTTGAATCCACGCGAGCCAAGCGTCGAGCCGAGCTGCTCGTTCGGGTGGATCGGGCAAGCCGCGGAGCGCCGCGCGCGCGACGCCGATCGCGCTGGAAAGCTCGTCGACCGTACCGTACGTCTCGATGCGCAGCGCATTTTTCTTGATGCGTGGTCCACCTACGAGACCCGTCATACCGTCGTCGCCGGTGCGTGTGTAGATGCGCGTCTTCTTAGGCACTCTCGTCGGCGCTTCGCCGAATGCGCTGCAATCCCCGGAGCGCGGAAGGCCGCACCCGGTGCTCGCGCGAAGCGGGGCCGGTCATGTCGCACGCCGCCGTGCCGGTCGTCGTCAAGGAGATACCTCCGAAAGCGGCCGATTTTTCAGCGTGGTACACCGCCGTATGCCTGCGCGCCGAGCTCGTCTCGTACTCGCCGGTGCGCGGTTGCGTCGTGCTTCGGCCGTACGGATTCGGCATGTGGGAGAACCTGCAGAAACATTTGGATGCTCGCTTCAAAGCGACCGGGCACGAAAACGCGTATTTCCCGCTGTTCATACCGGAGAGTTTGCTCGCTAAGGAAGCCGAGCACGTCGAGGGCTTCGCTCCGGAAGTCGCGTGGGTCACGCGCGGCGGCAGCGAAGAACTCACCGAGCCGCTTGCCATCCGGCCCACGTCGGAGGTCGTCATCGGAACGATGTACGCGCAGTGGATCGAATCCTATCGGGATCTTCCGGTCCTCATCAATCAATGGGCAAACGTCGTGCGCTGGGAGAAGGCCACGCGCCCGTTCCTGCGTACGATGGAATTCCTCTGGCAAGAAGGCCACACGGCCCACGCATCGGCGCAGGAGGCGCGCGAAGAAACGCTGCAGATGCTCGGCATCTATCGCGACTTTGCCGAAAGCGAAGCGGCCGTTCCGGTGTATGCCGGCGCCAAGAGTGAGAGCGAGCGATTCCCCGGAGCCGTCGAAACGTTTTCGATCGAAGCGCTGATGCCCGACGGGCGCGCGCTGCAATCCGCCACGTCGCACGATTTGGGACAAAACTTCGCCAAAGCCTACGACATTACGTTCGCGGATGCGGATCAGCAGATCAAGCACGTCTACACGACCTCGTGGGGTATGTCGTGGCGAATGCTCGGCGGCCTCATCATGACGCACGGCGACGATCGTGGCCTGCGGATCCCGCCGAGAATGGCGCCGATCGAAGCCGTCTTCGTGCCGATCGTTCGTTCGCAAGACGATCGCGCCGTTGCCACCTGCCGCGAGGCTGCCGCGGAGTTGACCAAAGCCGGCTTTCGCGTCCGCGTGGATGCGCGCGATCAGCAACCCGGATGGAAGTACAGC
>DASXGO010000349.1:0-3170 GCA_036489055.1 Candidatus Cybelea sp.
ACGGCTTGTCGCGATTTTCCGCGGAGTGAGCGTGGAACCGGATACCAGTGGTGCGGCGGAGCAGAGCAATCGACGGGATTCCAATGCGTGGACGGATAGACCACCTTAAAGCATCCCGCCCCCGGTAGCGGGCTTTCCGTCAGCGCAAAATGCCAGGCATCCATAGAGTCGGCAGTCCCGCCTGAAGGGCCGGCGATCCCGGGCGGCTGGAACGATTGCGTCGAACCGGAACACGCCGCTAACGAAACACAAAGGGCCCCGACAAGAGCTAGTCGTGAAGATTTCATGCCTTCACCTTTCAAATCACAGCTTGTTGGGGGACGGGATGAGTTTACGAGGAGCCTGCCACACCCACCTCTCGCGCCGTTATGAGCTTGTGGTATCGCTCGAGTGCGGCAAAGTGATCTCGCTCGCACCGCATCCCGACGTATCCGTCGGGACGCACCGCGAGGAGCGAGGTGCCGCCGCGACCATCGAGCATATGGTCCGTACCAAGGGTGACGATCGATTCGAACACGGGCGAACCGTCCACGACTTTTCGCAAGGCGTCGAGAAAACTTGCAGATGCGCACTCTTCCGCTGCCGTATCTCCGGTGAGCACGACGGTATGCCGCGCTGAGCGAACCGGTATCGTGCTGGGTACGCGCTGGCCAGCCGCGAGAGCGCTGCCGGCGTCACCGAAGACGATCGGCGATGCGGAGTAGTCCACGTTTAGCTCGGTCTCCGCAACGATTTCGTTATGGCTTGACGCTGGATCGGCAAACATCGCTCGTATCGCCGCATCGCGATCCCGCCGTTCGGCCGCCTCGGTGAGCATCTCACCCTGTTCGACGATGTCGCCCGATCGTGCCACCATTTCTGCAACGGGTCGCCGCTCGGCTTCATAGCTGTCGAGAAGCGAAGAATCCGCTACGCCCTCGCAGACGAGAGCAAGTTTCCACGCCAAATTGAAGGCGTCTTGCAGTCCGGTGTTCATCCCGTGACCCTGAGCGGGCGAACACAAGTGCGCGGCATCACCGGCGAGCAAAACGCGTGCCGAACGAAATCGATTGGCGACTTTGCTGGAACAATGAAAGCGCGTGGAATTTGCGACATCAACGAACGCCGCTGCCGCCGCATACCGCCGTACCGTCGACAGAGCGTCGTCGACGAGATCCGACTCGGACGAGCTCGGCCTTAGGTAAACCCGCCATCGCCGTTCGGGGAGCGCGGTTAAAATGACCGGGACGGAATCGAGGTAACCGACGTTGAGCTCAAAGTCATCGCTCCAGCCCGCAATCGTGGCGTCGAAGACTGCCCAAGGCGCGATGATGTCGTGCCCCTCCATAAAGACGCCGCTCAACTCGCGCACCTGACTGTGCGCTCCGTCGCATCCCACGATCCATTCGGCGTCAACGCGATAGCGCCGGCCATCCTGTTCGATTTCGGCCAGCGCGCCATCACTGTGAAGGCTCGCTCCTATGAGACGAGCGGACCGATGCACCGTACCGCCCAGTGCGCTCAAGTAATCGGTAAGAATCGATTCGGTAACCTCTTCGGACAATCCAAGATTGAATCCGTAGCTGCTTCCGCACTCCGACAGGTCGAGCGCTCCGAGCAGCTGACCACCGGAGTAAATCTTGACGGCGTGCTGTTTCGTGCCGGCTTCGAGGAACCGATCGACGAGGCCAAGCGATTCAAATACCTCGAGCGAACGAGGATGGATCACGGTCGCGCGGTCCCAATGCAGAGGTCCCGACCGCGCGTCAACGAGTTTGCACGACACGCCCCGCCTTTGAAGTTCCGCCGCGAGGAGCAGGCCCGTAGGCCCCGCGCCCGCGATGAGAACCGACACCTTTTCTGCGTCGCCCGCGAGATCGATCATCATCTGGCCTTCGACAGCTCGGCGGCCTTATCTGCACGCGCCACGAGATCGGGCGCACCAAGACGTTCGCACACTGAGGGAAACTCAGCAGTAGGTCCGCCCCATTCCAATTCGTCAACGTTCGCAAAGAGCACCGCGTCAGTCCGCAGCGTTGCCAGCGTCTTAAATAATAGTGCCGCTGCTTGACGCTCGCCGAGCTCCTGCGGCGGAAACTGCTCGATCGCGCCGTACCGCGCGATGAGCGCGGCCGCGCCCTTCGAGCCGATTCCGGCGATACCGGGATAACCGTCCGCGGCATCGCCAACGAGCGCAAGATAGTCGGGTATCAACTCGGCATCAACACCAAACTTCGCGCGCACCCCGGCGGCGTCGCGAATCGTTCCGCTTCTTCGGTCGATTTGCACGACCCGGTCCCCGCGTACGGATTGCGCGAGATCTTTGTCCGGGGTCCAAATGCAAATCTTCTTGACGCGCGCGTCCTTCGAAGCGATTGCTGCCGCCGACGCGAGCGCGTCGTCGGCCTCCAGTTCGACCATCGGCCACACTGCGATCGCCATTGCGCGCAGCGCGTCTTCGAGCGGCTCGAACTGTGCGAGAAGCGCCAGCTCAACACCGTCGCCCGTTTTGTACCCGCTCCAGAGCTCGTTGCGAAACGACGGGATGACGTGATCGGTGGCAACGCCCAAGTGCGTGGCGCCTTCGTCAATCATTTGCAGCACGGTTCGCAACACTCCGACGACCGCCCCGAATGGCCGGTCCTTCCCTTTGGTGAAGCGGCGCAGCCCATAGAAGTGGCGGAACAGCTCGTACGTGCCGTCGATTAAGTGAACGATCACAGCGCTATTGTCTGCTACATCAGCTTCATCGTGAAGTAGGTCCACCGCAAGGCGTCGGTCTGCGACGTTTCCTTGAGGTTGGCCCCCGCGCCGTGTCCGCCTTCGATCACTTCGTAGTACAGGTACTTTACGCGCATCGCCTCGAGCTTTGCAGAAAACTTGCGCGCTGCTTCCGGGCCGACGCGGTCGTCCTTCGTCGTCGTCCAGATGAGCGGTTCGGGATACGCAACGCCTGGGCGCAGGTTTTGATACGGCGAAATTGAGCGCAGGAACGCGCGTTGCTCGGGTACGGAAACGCTTCCGTATTCCCCGACCCATGATGCGCCCGCCTCGATGTGCTCGAACCGCATCATATCGAGGAGCGGAACCCCGATCGAAACCGCGTTGTAGGTCTCGGGATGCTGCGTGAACTCGACGCCCATGAGCAGTCCGCCGTTGGAACCGCCGGAGATGCCGAAGCGGCGCGGCGT
>DASXGO010000360.1:0-2762 GCA_036489055.1 Candidatus Cybelea sp.
TCTCCAAGTCGGTGCCGGCGCGCTCCCATGCCCGCAGCTTCACGACCGGCATCGACTATATCACCGAACATGCCCACGAGCGCGCCTGTAGACATGCGGCGCGCTCCTTCGAGGACGGCATCGGGTATGCAAGGGCACCAAAGAAGGCAGCGTGGGTGCAGCTACGCGGCGTCACCTCGGTCGAGACGGCCGCAATCGAGATGGAAGCGGTGGCGGCACTCTCACGACGCTGCAAAGATCCGGTCTATCACCTCATCGTCGCCTATGCCAAGGGCGAGCATCCGACGCGCGAACAGGTGGTCAGCGACGCGGAGCGGCTGCTGAAATCAATCGGCATGGAGCGCCACCAGTACGTGCTGGCGGCACATCAGGATACCGACAACTACCACGCGCACGTCATCGCCAACCGCATCGGCCCAGACGGCAAAGCGAACGACCTGTGGCACGAGCGCATCAAACGAGAACGCGTCTGCGCCGAGATCGCGGCGGAGCGCGGCTTGGAGGTCGTCGTCGGCCGGCATAACCAGGATATCGTGCAGCGTGTGCGCCACCTGTATGCGCCGCCACTGGATCCGGAGCGACGGCTGAGTGACGGTGCGTACCGGCAGTTGCGCGAGCGCGGCGAGCTTCCGTGGAGCGAGAGCGCGCGTCCCTACGTGCTGGATGCGGTCGATCGCGCGAAGGATTGGAACGAGCTGCATCAACGCCTCGGCGCGCATGGCGTCGTCGCAAAGCTCGTTCGGCGCAGCGAGCGCATACGCGGTCTGGCACTTGCGGAAGGGTTCGAGCGCGGCGCGCCGGGCTGTGCGGCGTCACGCATCGATGCGCGATGCGCGCTGCCGGCGCTCGAGCGGCGCTTCGGGCCGTTCATGCCATCGCGAGAGCTCGCGAAGGAGGCAATCGATGCGACGGGATGGGTGCAAAGCGCGCGAGCAACGATCCTCGCCGCAGTCGACGAGGCGCGTTCATGGGAGGAACTCGCACACAAGCTCGATCGCGATGGCATCGTCGTTAAGTTGATCGCGCGCGGAACGCGCGTGCAGGGACTCGCATTCGCACAGGGGCGCGATTCGGGCGCAGCGGGCTGCGGAGCCTCGCGGATTCATACGCGATGCAAGAAAGCCGCACTCGAGCAGCGCTTCGGCCCGTGCTCGTTTACGCCGGAGCAACCCCCGAAGCGCAGCTACAGCGTCGTTCGTGATCGCGCGGAGCGGGACGCCCGCACCGATTCACGCTGGGCGCTGCGCGACGCGCAATGCATCGTCGACCACGCTCGGATGCGCTCGGAGTACGCGCAGCATCGCGAGCGTTTGTCTGCGGAGCGTCATCGCGCGACAGCGGATCGCAGAGAGGCAGCGTGGGAGCACGAGAGCATGCAGCGCCGGTGCGAGGCTCAGCGGCGCCGCGAAGCGCGCCTGCTCTTGCGCGCAGTGGCGCGGCTGGCCGCGCGCGGCGCGATCGCTCGTCAACTCGCATACTGGTCGATCGAGGCGGTCATCAATCGCCGGCGCGCGCGAGAGTACGACGCCGGGCGGGTGCGCTGGGAAGCAACGAAGATCGTGATTGCGTCAGAATCCAAGCTGATGCGCGAGGAGAAACCGATGGACTATCGATCGTTCGTGGGGCAGCGCGCTCGAGCCGGCGATCTGGGAGCGCGGCGAGTATTGGACGCACTCGAGGCTCCAGCGCGTCGTCGGCACGAGCGGCCCGCGGAGGCGCCATTGCAGCGCGTTACCCTCGACCAGGTACACGAGCGTCTGCGAATCGTTCGCGCCGAAGAAGAGGCGCGCTACGAGCGCGCTCGCATCGAGCGGCAAGGCCTTACGCGCATAGACCGTCCGCCGACGGTCGAGCAGGCGCTCGCGTCAGCGCGAAAGGAGACCCAGACGCGCATTAGCGAGGCGACGCAGCTCACGCCGGCCGAACGCGCACAGCTCGCGCGGTTCACGAAAGAGCAGCAATCCTGGAATCCGTTTGTGCGCAACTCGGCCAAGAAGGAGGTCGCGAAACTGTATGCTGGGCAACATGCCCGTTACGAAGCGGAGCTCGCTAAAGCGACGCGCGACTTTGAAAGCGTCGACGCCCAGCGTATTCAGGAACGCATTCAAGGCGATGAACGGATCTACCGCGAGTACGTCGGTGCGTCACTCGGTCTCGAAGACCAGATGCGCAAGGCGAGGACCGCGCTGCGCGACGAGATACCGAAGGTCGAGACCCGGCTGACGGTATTGGGGCGCGCCGGCGTCGCGCAGCTCGAATGCGAGCGTTCGGTGTGGGGCGCAGGCTTCGACAAACTCCAGGCCGTCGTCGATCGCGGGTACCAGGCGCTCCCGCAGGAGCGGCGGTGGGACGCCGAGTTTGCGGTCCGCCGAGAGCAGCGTGCCCTCGATCGCACGCGGGCCGCGATTACGATGGACCGCTAGCGCTGCTTGCTAGGGCTATGCCGCTATGCTATCATGATATCACGATGTCAAAGGTAAAGACCCTGCCCGTCCGGCTCGATCCGGCGACTTACCTTCGGCTGCGGCGCCAGGCGCAGTCGGAAGGCCGGTCGATGAACGAGCTCATGATCACGGCACTACATGAGCATCTGCAAGCAAATCCCATTCCGCGTGAGCGCCTACGGGAACTCGCTCGTGAGATAGTTGCAGAAGATAAGGAACTTCTCGAGGCCTTAGCGCGCGCCTAGGTGTTCTTCCTCGGCGTCGACGACGTGCTCGAACTCTATACCGAGCACGTCGGATCGCGCCGGCAGCTGGTGC
>DASXGO010000366.1:0-12762 GCA_036489055.1 Candidatus Cybelea sp.
TCGCCAGTGAAAGCACCAGTGCCTCGCGCACGCGATCCGGAAGCGCGATGCGCGCTTCGATCCATTGCTCGAGCGGACCGGCCCAGGCAAAAATCGCGCCGACGCACGAGAACGAGAGCGCGAACGAGGCCGTAGCGATGCTCTGCGGCCGCGCGTACGTCAGAACAAGCGCCGCGATTGCGAGCGAGTTCCACGAAAACGTTGCACGGCCGCACGCGCGCGCGGCAAGCACCGCCGTCACCATCGTCGCGGCGCGTACCGCCGGCAGTTGTGCGCCGCTCCACCACACGAAACTCCAGACCAGCACGATCGTCGCGGCACAGCCGATCCATCGCGGCAATGCGAGCGGCGCAAGGAGTGCAGTACAGAGCGCAGCGACCGCGCCCAGATGCAGCCCTGCCGTGACCAGGACGTGCACGGTTCCGGTCTCTTGAAACTGGCTGCGCAAATCGGGCGGCAAGGCCGATCGTTCGCCCCAAAGTTCGCCGGCAACGACTGACGCGGCCGGCTCACCCAGCCGGTCGCGCAACTGGGCGTGTGCCCATGCGTGCGCGCGGGCGAGCCATGCGTGCGGATCGAGCGAAGTGCCGGGCGATGAAGAAAGAATCTGCGCGCCGTCAAGACGCGCATCGAAGCCGCGCTCGCTCTCGATCGCGCGCTCGCTGGGCTCATCCGGATTGCGTGGCTGGTCGAACGGTTCAAGGCGGCCGCGAATGACGACGCGCGAGCCCGGGGGCGGTGCGTCATTCACGCGCGCGAGCACGTGCAGGCGGTTATCGAGCGCAAGCGTCAGCGCGGTCGACCCGTCGGCGGCGCTCGATGCTTCGAGCAGCGTCGCGCCGTAACGCGCGGTTCGCCGCTCGACGACAGTGATCTGCGAGTGCTCGCGCAAAGCCGCATTGACCGCGGCGAGAGCGAAGAGCCCGGCGAGCAGTCCTAAGAGGCGGAGCGGCCATTTTCCGAACGCGCCGCAGGCCGCCCCCGCGACGACCGCGCAATCGCAGATCAGCCGCAGGTCGGAGGGGAGCGGGACGGCGGCGAGCGTTCCGAGTACTGCGGCCGCCGAGCAGAGAAGAAGCGCGAAGGCGGGCACTAAAGGCCTCTCCTGCGACGAGCCGGTGCGGCATCTACCTACCAGACCCCTTAGAAAGGCATCATCCTGCGAATTATCGTTACCGGCGGAGCCGGCTTCATCGGGTCGCACATCGTCGAGGCGTATGCGGCCGCGGGTCACGACGTGCTGGTTATCGACTCACTCTGGGAACACGGGGGCGGCCGCCGCGCGAACGTGCGCAGCGACATGTCGCTCGTGCACATGGATGTCCGCGACGAGGCGATCGGCCGGATTTTCGCCGATTTCAAGCCCGAGATCGTGAATCATCACGCGGCCCAGCACTCCGTCGCGATCTCGGTGCGCGACCCCATCTACGACGCCCAAGTGAACGTCGTCGGTCTGCTCAACGTTCTCGATCACGCCGCGCGAGCCGGCGCGCGAAAGGTCATCTACGCCTCTAGCGGTGCGATCTACGGGACGCCCCAGCACCTTCCGATCACGGAGGCGACGCCCGTGCACCCGACCTCTCCGTACGGCATCACGAAGATGGTCGGCGAGCATTACCTGCGCTTCTATCGTGAAAACCGAGAGCTCGATTTCACCGCGCTGCGCTACGGCAACGTCTACGGACCGCGGCAGGACCCCAACGGTGAAGCCGGCGTCATCGCGATCTTCATCGGAAAGTTTCTCGCGCGCGCGGCGGTGCGGATCGATTGGGACGGAGAGCAGACGCGCGACTACGTCTTCGTTGCGGACGTAGCCGCTGCGAATCTGGCCGCCCTGGAAGCCGGCTCTGGTGAAGCCTATGTCATCGGGACGGGGACGAACACGAGCGTTGCGCAGATCTACCGGACGCTCGTGCAGCTGACCGGTTTCGAGGCGCCCGTCGAACACGCACCGCAGCGTCCGGGTGACGCCCGCGACGCGCAGTTCGATTCCGCGAAGGCGCGCGCGCAGCTCCGCTGGGCGCCGGAAACGGCGTTGCCCGACGGAATTCGCGCGACCTACGAATACTTCGAGCGATTGCCGCCGGGGTACTAGAGAAGCGCATTTTCGGGCGATGGAACGATTCGCCGCCACCGCCGAAGCGATCGCCGCTCGTCCGGCCAAGCTCGAAAAGATAGCGCTGCTCGCGGAATATTTTCGCACGCTCGACGATGCGGATCTCGTCGCCGCGGCGCGCTTTTTCAGCGGGACGCCGTTTGCTGCCCGCGACCGCCGGACGCTCGCCGTTGGAGGAAGGACGATCGTCGAAGTCGCGCGCCGGATTTGGGGCTTCGACGACGCTGCGCTGGGGCGCGGTTATCGCGATACCGGAGATCTCGGCACGGCGCTGGGCGCGCTCGCGCGCGCACCGCGCGACGCAATGCTCTTTCGAGAACGGCTGACTCCGGCTCGCCTTGACGTGCTCTTCGGCGAAATCGCCGCAGCCTCGGGTAAACGTTCGAATCGACGCCGCGAAGCGGTGCTCGAACAGATTCTGCGCGCCTGCGACGATCCGCTCGCGGCGGCGTACGTCGTGAAAATCATCACCGGCGACCTTCGCGTCGGCTTGCGCGAAGGGCTCGTGCTCGATGCGATCGCTCGCGCGTTCGATGCGGATCCCTCGGCGGTTCGGCGCGGCGACATGGCCTCGGGCGATGTCGGTGCGGTCGCACTCGCGGCAAGACACGGCACGCTTGCCGAGCTGCGTGTCGATTACGGCATCCCGATCGGCTTCATGCTGGCGACGCCGGTCCCGTATGGCGAGACGTATAAGGATCTTGGTTCCGCGGTCTGGCACGTCGAGGACAAGTACGACGGGATCCGCGCGCAGGCGCACGTTCGAAACGGCACCGTCCGGCTTTTCTCACGCCGGCTCAACGACGTCACGGCGTCGTATCCGGAAGTCGCGCAAGCCGTCGGAGGGATCGGGACCGACGCGATTCTGGATGGTGAAATCGTCGCCATGCGCGACGATCGCGTTCTGCCGTTCCGTCTGCTCCAAGCGCGGCTGCAGCGCAAGAGCGTCGACGAGCCGCTGCTGCGCGGGGTTCCGATCGCTTACATCGTCTTCGACGTTCTCGCTTTAGGCGACGAGCTGCTGTTGGACGCGCCTTTGGCGACGCGACGCGAGCGGCTTGCCGATCTCTTCCAACCCAACGCGTACCTCAGGCACGCATCCTTTGAGACGGAACGCGAACCGGCCGCGGCCGACGTGAATGCCCGCTTCGAGGCGGCGCGAGCGCGCGGTAACGAAGGGCTGATGCTCAAACGCGCCGATTCGCCCTACGCGCCGGGGCGACGTGGAAAGTGGTGGCTCAAGCTCAAACGCGAGCTCGAAACCCTCGATGTGGCCGTCGTTGCCGTAGAGTGGGGGAACGGGAAGCGGGCCAACGTGCTCTCCGACTATACGTTTGCGGTTCGCGGAGACGACGGAAGACTGCTCGCGATCGGCAAGGCGTATTCGGGTTTGACCGACGTCGAGATCGCCGAGCTGACGCAGTGGTTCTTAGATCATCGCTTGCCGCAGTCGCAGCAGCGCGAAAAGGCGCGCGCGCACGAGATTCCGGTCAAGCCGAAGATCGTGCTCGAGATCGCGTTTGACGTGATTCAAGAGAGCGATCTGCACGAGAGCGGATTTGCGCTGCGGTTTCCCCGCATCGTTCGCGTCCGCGACGACAAGCCGCCCGAGCAGATCGATACGCTGCGGCGCGTGAAGGAGATTTACGCGGAAATGCTCGAGCGCGAAGACCTTTAGGTGAGGTAGACGTCGGGAGTGCGAACGTGTTCGGGGCGTACGCCGATGCCGATCAATCGTGCCGGAAGCCGGCGCAGGCGCGGGAACTCGTCGAGAAGACGCATCGCGAACGGCGCTCGCTGGATCTGCGCGCCGTGAAGCAGCGGATCGATCGCGCGATTTTGGATGAAGAGTTGGAAATTTTGGGTGACTTTGGTCGGGAACATGCGCCGCTCTTGGATGCGTTGAAGGTCGGATTCGCTAGGCGTCGCGCCGGCGCGAAGCGGCGTAGCGAGAACGTTGGCGGCCGCGACTGCGTCTTGGATCGCGAGATTGATGCCGATTCCGCCGATCGGCGACATCGCGTGCGCGGCGTCACCGATGCAGAGCAAACCGGGCCGATGCCAGCGCGTTAGCCGGTCGACGCACACCTGGAGCATCGATACCTTTGACCAATCGTCGAGCTCAGCGACACGGTCCGCAAAGATCGGAACCATCTCGACGAGCGAACGCTGCAACGTTTCAATACCCTGCGCTTTGAGCTCGTCGAAGCCGCCCTTGCGAATAAGATAAGCGCACTGCCAATAATCGCCGCGGTCGAGCATCACGAGCAAGCGGCCGGGACGGACGATGCCGAGCTGCTGCACGGGATCGCCGGCGTGCTTTGGAATGCGCATCCACAGCACGTCCATCGGTGCGCCGAGGTCCTCGACCGTGAAGCCGGCAAGATCCCGGATCGTCGAGTGGCGGCCGTCGGCGCCGACCACCAGTTTCGCCGCGATTGCGACCTCGCCGTTCGGGCCCGTCGCGCGCACGCCGGTTACGCGACTTGCATCTTCGATAAGTCCGACGCCCGCCGTTTGCATCATCAAATGGAAAGGCGGATAGCGGCGCCCGTGCTCGGCCAGAAAGTTCAAGAAATCCCACTGCGGCATGAGCCCCACGAACTTGCAGTGCGTCGGCAGGTGCGTCGTGTCGCCGATCCGGACGGTCTCGCCTCCCACGTCCGCGCTGATGGTGCGAATTTCGTTGTGCGGCATCGCGAGAAATTCGTCGAGCCATCCGAGTTCGTAGAGCAGCTCCAGCGTCGACGGATGAACCGTATCGCCGCGGAAGTCACGGAAAAAGTCGGGATACTTTTCCAGCACGACGACGTCGACGCCGGCACGGGCGAGCAAAACGCCCAAGAAGACGCCGCACGGGCCGCCGCCGACGATGCAGACGTCGGTGGAGAGGTTTTGCGGTTGATTCATCAAGCCACCAGATTGAGGAGTCTGTCGGGTACGTAGATCCGCTTTCGAAGTTCTCTGCCGTCGAGGTGCGCGCGGACGTTGGGATCGGCCATCGCCAGCGCGAGCGCTTCGTCTTCACTGACGCCGGCCGGCGCAGAAATTCGCGCCCGCAGTTTGCCGTTGACTTGCACCACCAGCGTAATCTCTTCGACTGCCAACGCACGGGCGTCGGGCTCGGGATAACGCTCCAGGTGCACCGACGTTTGGTTGCCGCGCCGTTCCCAAAGCTCCTCGGCGATGTGCGGCGCAAATGGAGCGATGAGGATCGGTAGCATGCGCACCGCATACTGCAACGCCGGCGTTACGGGCTGCGACGAGGCTGCGGTCATGAGATTCACCAGCTCGTCGAGCTTGGCGATCGTCGTGTTGTAGTGAAACCGCCGCGTCAGCGTTTCATCGATTGCCGATTTCGCTACGACGTGCACCGCGCGTAGGAGAGCCTTGTCGCTGTCGGTCTCGGCGGCGGGCAGTTCGTCGTCCCTCGACTCTCGCGGTGACGGAACCGGGGCGACGCTTTCGCTAACGCGCCAGATGCGATTGAGCAGCCGCACGCGTCCGCTGATGCCGGCGTCGGTCCAATTGCTCGTCTCTTCCGGCGGCGTAACGTACATCAGAAAGAGCCGCATGGCGTCGACGCCGTAGCGCTCGGCGGTTTCGTCGATTCCGACGACGTTGCCCCGCGACTTCGACATCTTCTCACTGTCGCGCAGCACCATGCCTTGATGAAAGAGCCGCTCGATCGGCTCGTCGCTTCCGCTCACCCAACCGCAGTCGTGAAAGAACTTATAAAAGAAACGCGAGTAAAGCAAATGCAGTACGGCGTGTTCGGCGCCGCCGATGTATTGATCGACGGTCATCCAATGCGCGGCGCGCTGCGGATCCCAAGGCATCCGGTCGTTGTGCGGATCGAGGTAGCGCAGATAGTACCACGACGATTCGAAGAACGTGTCCATCGTGTCGGTCTCGCGCCGTGCCGGGCCGCCGCACTTCGGGCACTCCGTTTGAACGAACTCGGGGATGGATCCCAGTGGTGATCCCTCGCCCGTCACCCGTTCGCGGGGCGGCAGCAGAATCGGCAAACGATCGTCCGGGACGGCGACTTCGCCGCACGCGTCACAATAGACGATCGGTATCGGCGTGCCCCAATAGCGCTGGCGCGAGATCAGCCAATCCCGCAGCTTATACGTCACGCGCGGTTCGCCGGCGCCCATCGCCGCCAGGCGTGCGGCGATCGCTTCGCGAGCGCGCGGGCTCGACATCTCGGTGAACCCTTCGCTTGCGATCAGTCGTCCGTCTTCGATGAAGGGCGCTTCGAGCGGTGCGGCCGCCTCCGCGTCTTCGGGAAGAATCACTTGCACGATCGGGATTCCGTGCCGCTTCGCAAAGTCGAAGTCACGTTCGTCGTGCGCCGGTACTCCCATCAGGGCACCCCCGCCATACTCGGCGAGGACGTAATTCGCAAGCCAAATCGGAACGCGCTCGCGCGAGAGCGGATGGATCGCGTACGCGCCGGTAAAGACGCCTTCTTTCGCCATCAAGCTCGTTCGCTCGAGCTCCGATTTCGATCTTACCGCCGACGCGAAACGATCGATCGCCTCGGAATGCGCCGGCGAAACGATGCCGCGCAGCGATTGCACGAGTCGATGCTCGGGCGCCACGGCAAGAAAGGTCGCACCGTAGATCGTGTCGGCGCGCGTCGTGAAGACCTCGATCGGCTCGTCGAGCCCGTCGACGCCGAACTTTACTGCAACGCCTTCGCTGCGTCCGATCCAATTGCGCTGCATCACCCGCGTGCGCTCCGGCCAGCCGCCGAGCCGGTCGAGATCGTGCAACAGCCGATCGGCATAGTCGGTGATTCGCAGGAACCATTGGGAGAGATTCCGTCGCTCGACGAGGTGTTCGCAACGCCAGCACCGTCCGTCGATGACCTGCTCGTTGGCGAGCACGGTGCGATCGTGCGGACACCAGTTCACCGGTGCCTCACGCTTATACGCAAGCCCGCGTTCGAAGAGTCGCAGGAAGAGCCATTGGTTCCAGCGGTAGAATTCCGGCTCGCAGGTCGCGACCTCGCGCGACCAATCGTAGCTCGTTCCCATGAGCCGTATTTGACGGCGCATGTTCAGGATGTTTTCCGCGGTCCAAACCGCCGGATCGACCCCGCGCTCGATCGCGGCGTTCTCCGCGGGAAGTCCGAACGCGTCCCAGCCCATCGGATGCAGTACGTTGTAACCGAGCATCCGCATCATACGGGCTACCGCATCGCCGAATGCATAATTCTTGGCATGCCCGACGTGCAAATCGCCCGACGGATACGGCAGCATCTCCATCGAGTAGTATTTCGGTTTCTCCGACGTATCCGCAGCGCGATAGAGGCGGTCGCGGTCCCAACGCGTCTGCCACTTGCGCTCGATCGCGGCGTAGTCGTACATGCTCAGCATCGTACATGGTGAATGACCCCGCGGCTACCCTTTTCGCCGTATCTTCGCGCGTGATAGAAGCGCATGGTACCGAGGATCGCTCTTCTTGCGGCCGTGCTGGCAATCGCTGTTTTTGCCCTGCGCCACCCGGCTCGCTCGCCGCTCACCGAACCGGTTGCAGCTCTAACCGCAGGGCCGTCGCCATCGGCCCCGCCGTTCGGGAGGCCGGGTCGCCGTGGGCCGGCCCGCGCGTCAATCGATGACACGGTAGTCTACGTGGCGGGTGCCGTCGCGCGGCCGGGGCTCTATCACCTTCGCGCCGGAGATCGTACTGCGCGGGCGGTCGCGCTCGCCGGCGGATTGCGCGCGTCTGCAGATGCCGCCGGAGTCAATCTTGCGGCACACGCGCAGGACGGAGATGAAATCTACGTGCCGCGCGCCGGCGAGGCGCACCGCTCGGGTGCGTCGCCGCGCAGCGCTCGCCGGCACGGCACGCGAACGCCTCCGGCCGGCAGCATCGACGTCAATCGCGCCCAAGCGGCCGAACTCGCACGGGTGCCGGGAATCGGGCGCGCCCTTGCGACACGCATCATCGAGCTGCGCCAACTGCAAGGTCCCTTCGCTTCGCTTGACGAGCTGCTCGACGTGGCCGGCATGACGCAGTCGCGCCTGGAGCGCGCTCGCGCCTACCTCCGGCAACCGTAACGGCGTACGACAAGGGTTCCCAGTACGTAACGCGCATTGGGCTTAAGCTTTGGTTTCTTCGGCGCTTCCTCAAAAAGAGACGCTACCAAACTTAATTCGGCGAGCGCTCGCGCAACCGCGCGACGAGGTGCTCGTCGAGCGCGTTGCGGGAAACTGGACGCCGACGTCGAGCCGCCGGCTGTTGGAGCGAGTCGAGAACGTCGCGTGCGCGATCCGCGACGCCGGGTTGGCGGCGGGCGATCGCGTGGCGCTGATCGCGCATAACTGCGTCGATTGGATCGTCTGTGATTTCGCGGCGTTCTTCGCGGGCTGCGTCGTCGTCCCGATCTATCCGACGCAAGCCCCCGATCTTACCGCCTTTATCCTCGAGCACTCCGGCGCGCGCTTGCTCTTCATCGATTCCACGGAATCGCTCGCGCGCTTGCGTGAGACGGGTACGGCGTTACCGCGAACCGTCTGCTTCGATTCGACCGGTTCCGACGGCCTCGCCGCGCTGGAAGCACGCGGCGCGGAGGTGCGCGCGGCGCGTCCCGAGCTCCCCGCAGCCTATGAAGCGACGCTCGTTCCCGACGATCTCGCGGTCCTGATCTACACATCGGGAACGACGGGTGGTCCCAAAGGCGTGATGCTCTCGCACGACAATCTCGGTTTCGATGCGCAAATTACGCTCGGCGACGGCTTAGAAGGAATCCGAGCGGGCGATGACGTCCTCTCGGTGCTTCCCTTCTCGCATATCTACGAGCATGCGTTCATTTACATTTATCTGATCGCTATGGTTCGTTACTTCATCTGCCACGATCCCAACGAGCTGCTCGTCGACCTGCGCGACGTTCGTCCGGCCGTCATGACCGCGGTGCCGCGGATCTTCGATCGCGTGCTTACCGGCATCAAGGGGCAGGCGCGCGCGGACGGCGGCCTCAAAGCAAAACTCGTGCCCTGGGCGCTCGAGGTGGCGCGGCGTTTTGCGTACGCCCAAACCTTCGGCGGCCGCCTGGGAGCAGGGCTGAGCGTGCAGCACAGGCTGGCCGAACGGCTCGTCTTTGCGAAAATTCGCGGATCACTCGGCCTCGATCGGATCAGATTTTTACCCAGCGGCAGTGCACCGCTCCATCTCGATACCGCAATGACGTTCCTGGGTCTCGGCGTGCCCATCATGCAAGGGTACGGCCTCACCGAGACGTCGCCGGTAGTTTCGTGCAATCGTCTCTCGGAGAATGAGTACGACACCGTCGGGCGCGCACGCCCCGGCGTCGACGTGCGCATCGCGAACGACGGCGAGGTACTCGTGCGCGGTCGCAACGTGATGCAGGGCTACTACCACGATCCGCAAGCCACGACCGCCGCAATCGTCGACGGTTGGCTGCACACCGGCGACGTCGGCGAGATTGACGCGGCCGGTTTCCTGCGCATCACCGACCGGAAGAACGAAATCTTCAAGACTGGGACGGGAAAGTGGGTTTCGCCGGCGCGTATTGAGGCCAACATCAAGCGGTCGATGTACGTCGTTCACGCGCTGGTCCTCGGTCGTGGCCGGCCGTATCCGATCGCGCTGGTCTCGCCGAACTGGCCGCTGGTCCGCCACGAGCTGCCTAATTTGCCGGCGGATGCACCACCGGAAGCACTCGCGCAGCGCGGCGACGTTCACGCGTTTCTCTCGCACGAAGTTCACAAGCAAACCCACGGGCTTGCAACCTACGAGCAGATCCGGCGCGTGGTCGTCGTACCCCAGGACTTCACCGTCGACAACGGTGAGCTCTCGCCGTCGATGAAAATCAAACGGCGTGTCGTCGAAACGCGCTACGCGCGCGAAATCGAGGAGGCTTATGCCGGCGAGGTCCCCGCGCACGCCGCCGTCTAACGCCGGCCGCCCGATCGATGACGTCGTTCGCGGCCCGATCAAGAGCAAGACGGTTTTTCCTGCGCTCATCCTGCATCTGATCGAACAGCGGCCCGACCACGGCTACGGGCTGATGCAGCGAATCGAGGAGCTCTGCGGCGATCTGGTCGCAGTCAATACCAATAAGATTTACCCGTTGTTGCGACGCTTGGAAGAGCGCGGCTTCGTGAGCGCATCGTGGGATCACCCAACCAAGCGCTCCCGGCGCGTCTACGCCATTACGCAGCAAGGGGAAGAACGTCTCAAGCGCATCAAGGGTCTCATGTGGCCGTATCTCGATTCGATCTCCGGCGCAATCATGCGGTTGAAAAATGAGCTGTACGGCTCGGCCAAGTAACGTTTTGAAGCAACTTTGAGGCTTCGGTGCGGAGCCGCGGCAGGAGCGGCCTATCGTGCCGCCATACTGCCCGTCTCCAGATTGGAAACTCTGCATCGAATGGTTACGGCATCGCGCGCATTACTGGCGGGCTTCCTTGTGCTCTGCCTCTGCGCCCCCGGCGTCGCGAAAGAAAGCTCGACGCCGCCGTCGACGCCCGACGCGGTGACGCATCACACCATTAGTCTGGGCGGCCGAACGTATGCCTACGCCGCACGTGCGGGAACGATCACCCTGCGCAACGGAGCGGACGAGCCGATCGCCCGGGTCTTTTACACGGCGTACACGCTCGACGGCGCGAATCCGGCGCGCCGCGCCGTCACGTTTCTGTATAACGGCGGCCCCGGCAGCTCGACGATGTGGCTGCGGATGGGTTCCGTCGGACCGGTACGCGTCGCGACGGCGAACGGACGCATCGCCGGGCCACCGCCCTATCGCATCGTTTCGAATCGATACTCGCTGCTGGACCGGACCGACCTCGTCTTTATCGACATGCCGGGCAGCGGCTTCGGGCGCATCGTCGGCGCCGGCACACGTAAGGACCTTTGGGGAGTCGATCAGGATGCCGCCGCCTTCGGGCAGTTCATCCAACGCTATCTCACGCAGTTCGGGCGATGGAACTCTCCACGTTTTCTCTTCGGTGAATCCTACGGAACGACGCGCTCGAGCGTGCTCGCAAAGTACTTGGAAGATCGCGGCGTCAGCTTGAGCGGCGTCGTCCTGCTCTCGTCGTTCTTAAGCTCGGGCGTCGACTATAACGATGGCGCGCCGGTCGGCGGCGGCGATTGGGCGTACGTGCTCTATCTTCCCACGGAAGCCGCGACGGCGTGGTACCATCACGTCATCAGCGCTCCGTCGGTCGAGAGTCTGATATCGAACGTCGAGAACTTCGGGCTCAACGAATATCTTCAGGCCCTCGCTGCGGGTGCGACGCTCGCTCCGGATCGGTACAACGACGTCGTCGCCAAGCTGCACGCCTATACGGGTTTATCGGAGCAGTACATCCGCAACTCGAATTTGCGCATTCCGTACGACCGCTTCCAGAACGAGCTGCTGCGCCAGCACGGTATCACCGTCGGCCGGATCGACTCACGTTTTAAGACGTACGTGCTCGATCGTCCGGAGGTTGCGCCGGATTGGGATGCGACCGACGCCGCGATCGATTCGGCGTTTACGACCACCAGCAACACGTATTTGCGCGAGATCCTCAAATACAACACGCCGTTGCTCTACCGGCCGAACATTTACGACTTGATCTACGCCGACGGCGAGACGTGGGATTTCAAACACGGCGACAACCCCCAGGTGCTCAACGTCGCGCCCGACTTGGCGCAGGCGATGACCTACAATCCGCACCTGCGCGTCTTCTCGGCGAATGGATATTTCGATTTCGCGACGCCCTTCTTCACGACGGTGTACGTCCTCAACCACCTTCACCTCGCGCCGGAGCTGCAGCGCAACATCACCTACGGCTTTTACGAATCGGGACACATGGTCTATCTCCAGCCGCAATCGCTTGCGCGGTTTCACGACGACCTCGAACGCTGGTACGCTGGGATACTGGCTCATGCGTAACGCGCTTCTGGCAATCTCGGCGATGGCGTTGATAGCCGCCGCGCCGGCTGCTCCGTCTGCGAAACCTTCGCCGGTGCCTTATACGCCGGACGCCGTGACGCATCACAGCCTCACGCTGAGCGGCAAGGCGTATCCCTACACCGCGCGAGCGGGCACGATCGCGCTCGAAGACGCGAAAGGCGCGACGACCTGCCGGATGTTCTATACGGCCTTCACACTCGACGGCGCCGACGCGCGCACGCGGCCGGTGACGTTCTTCTATAACGGCGGCCCCGGCAGTTCGACGATTTGGCTGCGCATGGGTTCCGTCGCTCCGATGCGCGTGCAGGTCGGCGACGCCGCGCCGACGCCGAACGCGCCGTTTACGCTCGCCGACAATCAATATTCGCTCCTCGATCGCACCGACATGGTCTTTGTGGACGCGCCCGATACCGGCTTCAGCCGCATCGTCGAAGCGGGGAAACCGAGCGATTTCTTCGGAGTCGACCCCGACGTGAAAGCGTTCGCGCAGTTCGTCTCGCGGTACGTCAGCACGTTCGGCCGTTGGAACTCGGCAAAGTTTCTCTTCGGCGAATCCTACGGCACGCCGCGAACCGCCATGCTGGTCAATGCGCTGCAGCGTCAAGGTATGGGAATCAACGGCGTCGTGCTGCTCTCGTCGGTCCTCGACTTCTCGCTGGATTGGGACGTTAATTTCTCCCCGACGTCGATCGGCGGGGGCGACTGG
>DASXGO010000485.1:0-2136 GCA_036489055.1 Candidatus Cybelea sp.
CGCTTCGCAGTACGTGAGTATGCGTTGCGGGTAGCCGTAAAGCGCCTCGAGACCGACTTTCACGATGACGTCGAGCTCGTAGAGCCGATCGACCAGCTCTTCGGCGCGTTCGGGGCTGGGCACGTCGAGCGCCACGATCAGCTGCGCCATGGAATCAACCTCTCAACCCTCGTCTCCTTCGTATTGATGCGGTGTGGCAAAGCCCACGTTGGCTTTTCCGACGATCGCTTCGACGCTCGCGCAGCCGCGCCGTGCGAGATAGCTCTCGAGCTCCGCAACGATGCGTTCCGGTATCCGCGGATCCGTGAAGTTCGCCGTTCCGATCGAAATCGCGCTCGCACCCGCCAAGAAAAACTCCAGCGCATCGCTGACGGATTCGATGCCGCCTTGCCCGACGATCGGGATCTTGACGGCTTGTGCCACTTCGTAGACCGCGAGCACGGCGACAGGCCGGATCGCGGGGCCCGAGAGTCCGCCGCTGACGTTTGCAAGACGCGGGCGCCACGCCTCGACGTCGATCGCCATGCCGCGCAGGGTATTGATCACCGCGAGCGCGTCGGCACCCGCCGCCTCGGCTTCGCGCGCGACTGCGCAGATATCGGTCACGTTCGGCGAGAGCTTGACGATCAGCGTCTTGTCGGTCGTCGAGCGCGCCGCGCGCACGACGCGCGCCGTGAGCCCGGGATCGCAGCCGAAGGTCTCACCTTCGCTCGCCACATTCGGACACGATACGTTGAGCTCGATCGCGGCAATCTCGTTTCGCGCGGCCAAACGCTCCGTGACGTACGCGTAGTCGTCCACCGAGAATCCCGCGACGCTTCCGACGAGCTTGCACGGCCGCCCTGCGTATTTCGGAAGCTCGCGTTCGAGATACCAATCGAGTCCGGGATTCTGCAAACCGATCGCGTTGAGCATACCGGCCGGCGTGTGAACGATCCGCGGCATCGGGTTGCCGAGGCGCGGGAGGCGAGTGACGCTCTTGAGCACGATCGCGCCGATCTTGTACAAGTCCGCGAACGGCGCGAACTCCTCGCCCGTGCCGTAGCACCCGCTTCCCATCAGCGTGGGGTACGGAAGCTGCAGTTTTCCAAGCTTCGTTGCGAGGCTCGGCCGCACGTTCACCATCGCAGCTCCTCGGCGCTAAAGACGGGGCCTTCGCGGCAGATGCGCGCGTAGACCACGTCGCTGCCGCCGCTGGAGGCCGGGGGAAAACTCGGCGCTTGAGAGCTGTCGCGGACGATCGGCACGACGCATCCCCAACAGCCTCCGATGCCGCATCCGAACGTTTCTTCGAGTGCAAGCTGCGCGGGGATGCCGCGCTCCGTCGCAATGCGCGCGACCGTGCGCAGCATCGGGGTCGGCCCGCACGCGTAGATTGCTTCGGGTTTCGGCGCCCGCTCGAGCGCGCCCGTGACGAACCCGCACTCCCCGGCGCTGCCGTCGTCGGTCGTTAAAACCAGCTCGCATCCCGCCTCGGCAAAACGCTCCGTTTCGACGAGCAGCGCTGCCGTGCGCGCACCGTAGAAAAGCCGCACGCGCACGCCGTTTCGGATCAGCGCACGAGCGCAGAGGAGCACCGAAGCGATGCCGACGCCGCCAGCAACAATCGCGGCGTCGCGGACGTTAATCATACATTGGAAACCGTTGCCGAGTGGCCCAACGACGTCCAGGCGATCGCCGCGGCGAAGCTCCGCGAGCTCACGCGTGCGTTTGCCGGTTACGAAGAAGAGAAGGCTTGCGCGCTTGCCTTCCGCTTCATATACAGCAAGCGCCGTTGCAGCCGTTTGCGCGCTTGGAGGAATCGCCATGACGTATTGCCCCGGTCGCGTTTCATCCGCTAATCGCGGCGAGTCGAGCGACAAACAAATGACGCCCGGCGCCAACTCGCGACGTTCGAGCACCGTCGTTGCGTGCACAGCGGCAGTTCGGTCGGTCGTCGCCATCTCTGCGCGGTTTTTCAACAAATTCTTACGAAAATCTCCGAAAACGGGTACACACCCTTGCTACCTGAGCCGTTATACTGTATAGAGAGCGTAAATAATTGGGAAAGGAGGGTCCGCAAATGGCAGGTCTTATCGTCTTCAAATCGCTAGCCGACGCACTCAGAGCGGGCTATCAGGTTTACGATCGGACTGC
>DASXGO010000049.1:0-2024 GCA_036489055.1 Candidatus Cybelea sp.
TTCACGACGAGCGTTTCGCAAGGCATGGTCGATCGTCGCTCACCCGGCACGTCGTGGAAGGTCGGCCTGCAGTATACGACTTCGAATACGAAGTGGATCTTCATTGCCTCCGACGCCTGGTACAACTATGGTAATGTGCTCGCGTCGCAAAACACGAACATCTGGGTGCTCGACGGACGGTATCGCTTCAGTCACATGCCCGCGTCGGGACCGTATCACGGCCTCGTCTTGCGAGACCGGTTCATTGACCGGACCCTGAGCAATACGTTTTGCGGTGCTTCTGCTACCAGCTGTCCGGCCGGATCGACCATCGGCTCAACCTTCCTAGGCGGCCTGCCGCTCTTCAAGTACAACCGGGCCCAGCTGGAGTACGACTTCTAGGATCTTCGCCCCAAGGCTGAACCCAAGCGCCCCGGCGATAACCGCCGGGGCGCTTTAATATAGTTAACATGGGTCATTGACCTGGGTTATCTCTTTATGGTAAAGAAGTTGACGCTAGTCTTTTTTCTTAGCGGAGGATTCTTTCTTGACCAAGAGTGCCCTGGGTCTGGCCATGTTAGCTCTGGCCATGGCCTCGAACGCCTCGCCGGCGCTTGCCGGCGCCGCAGGGGCGATCGCCCAGTCCGCCGGGCCGCCGGCGGACTTCGGCGCGCCGCCGGCGGGCGAAGTTCCGATCCTCTACAACGATCGCCACGTCTACGCGACCCCGGATCTGCTCAAGCAGGGACGCGTGCTGGCGGCGCTGGTGCGGGGCGGCACGATCCTGATTCCGCTGCGCTCCATGTTCGAACAAATGGGCGCAACGGTTGCCTACGACGCGTCGAGCAAGACCGCGACGGTTTCGAAGCCCGGAGCGCAAGTCGTCGTCACCGTGGGCAAGCCGGTCGTCGTGATCAACGGCGAGTCGCGTCCGCTCGACGTGCCGCCGATCCTCTATAACGGCGACGTTCTCGTTCCGGTGCGCGTGATCTCCGAAGGTATGGGCGCGTACGTGCAATGGGTTCCCGATCGGCACATCGTCGTCGTGCGTTATCTCGAAGCGACGCCGCCGCCGACCGAGGCGCCGGCACCACCGCCCGAAGCTACGGCTCCGCCTCCGCCGCCGAAGGCGACCCCCAACCCGCTAACGCTGGGCGGTTATTTCCGCTCGTATTACTTCACGCGGCAGAACGCGACGAATAACCCTGGAACGCAGTTCAATTTTTCGCCCGGCGCAAAGTACAATTCGAACGGCGTCAATCAGGCGAGTTGGAACAGCGCGATCGCGGTGCACGGCGATTACAATTTCCCGGATAGCGGCTGGCACGTAGGCGGCACGTATCTCTACGCAAACCCGATTGACGGACCGTGCGTCGTCCCTGCCAATCACGCCAAGGGCGCGGTCTGCGTTTCGCAGACACCGCCAAATACGAATCCCGACGACACGCTGCCCGGCTTCACGCTGAGCACGTTTTACGAAGCGTACCTAGCCTATCGGGCGCATGGCTTGGACGGCTCGATGGGCAACATCCTGATTAACACGCCGTGGGCCAATCCGGCTGATACGCGCTTGAAGCCCGCGGCTTTTGAAGGTGGCTATCTTTACTATACGGCGCCCGAAGGCTGGAACGTCGGCGCGGGCGATATGCTGGCCTTCGAAGGACGAACGAGCTCGGCGTTCAGCCGGGAAACGCTGTTGACGAGCTATCCGGCCGGCTCAAACGGTTTGCCGTCCAACATCATCGTTCCAGGCGGCAACGGCATTCAAACCAACGGTATGGTATACGGCCGAGCCGGCTACGCCGATCCGTCGGGAACGGGATTGTCGGCCAACGGCTGGTTTTACAACGTCGCCGACATCGCCAACATGTGGTGGTTCGACGGAAAGTATACGCTCCGCGGCAAGATGGCGCCGTTCGTCGCGCTGCAGGGCGGTTGGGAAAACAATGCCGGACAATCGTACATCGGAAAGATCGACAGCCAAGTCTTCGGCGCGCAGATCGGCGCGAATCTCACTAAGAATATTCAGCTTACGGTCGGCTACG
>DASXGO010000404.1:0-2360 GCA_036489055.1 Candidatus Cybelea sp.
CCAAATCGGGCGCAGCCGGCCTTCGTAGTAGTGGGCCAGAAACTCGGCTTTGTACGTCGCCATATCCACATTGACCGGACAATCGTGTTTGCAGCCCTTGCACGCTAGGCAGAGATCGAGCGCCGATTTGACGTCTTCCGATCGCCAGCCGCCGTTCAGCGGCGAGCCGCGCAGCATCTCGAAGAGCAGCCGCGCGCGACCGCGCGTCGCGTGCTTTTCCTCTCGCGTCACGCGATACGACGGGCACATCGTTCCGCTCTGATGGCTGCGGCACTTGCCGACGCCGACGCAACGATCGGCGGCGTAGGCAAACGACCCGCGGTCGTTCGGTGCGAAGCTGAAGTAAGTCGGCGGATTGGGCGGGTTGTAGGGCGGCCCTTCGCGCAGGTCGACGTCGACCGCATAGGCATCGACGACCTTGCCGGGATTCATCCGGTTCTGCGGATCCCAAACTCGCTTGAACGCGCGAAACGCCTCGACGACCCGGTCGCCGTACATGATCGGCAGCAGCGCGGCGCGTGCCTGACCATCGCCGTGCTCGCCCGAGAGCGAGCCGCCGTAGCGGTGAATCAGCTGCGCCGCGTCTTGCAGAAAGGCTTTCCACTTTTCGACGCCTTCGCGCGTATGGAGATCGAACGTGATGTTGACGTGGATGCAGCCTTGACCGAAGTGGCCGTAGAGCGAGCCGACGTATCCGTATTTATCGAAAAGGGCGCGCAAATCGCGCAGGTATTTGCCGACGGCATCGGGCGGCACGGCCGAATCTTCCCAGCCTTGATAGAGATCCGGATAGCCCGGCACCTTGGAGGTCGCGCCCAGCGCGGCGTCCCGAAACTCCCAGAGCACCTTTTGGTCGTGGTCGCCAACGACGATCTTGCTGTCAATTGCGCCGGAGGCTCGCAGATCGGCTTCGCAGGCACGCGCCGCGGCAAGCGCACCCTCCAAATCGCCAATCCGGCCGAACTCGCAGAAGAGCCAACCCTTCGCCTGGGCGATGCCGGGAAGAAGTCGCGGATCGCCGACGTCGAGCTGCTTGAGCTTGATGAACTCGAGCAGTAGGTCGTCGAAGCCTTCGAGCGCGATCGGCCCGTGCGCGTTGACGCGCAGTACGGCGTCGCCGGCTTCGCACACGTCGCCGAACGCGAGGACGAGCAGACAGCGCTTGTCGGGATTTTCGATCAGCTTGACCTTCGCCGAGAGCACAATAACGCACGTGCATTCGGTTCCGACGAGCGCGCGCGCCACGTTGAACCCGTTTTCAACGAACAGCTCGTTGAGCGAATATCCCGAGACGCGCCGTGGAATGTCCGGAAATCGTTCGCGGATGTCGCCGGCGTAGCGATCGCGGATCTCGCGCAGCCCGCGGTAGATTTCCCCGGTGCGATCCTCGCGGGCGCAGAGCCCTTCGAGCGGTTCCGGCGCGGTTTCACCGACGGTCATGCGCAGGCCGTCGTACGTCAGGATATCGAGCTCGTAGACGTTATCCTCGACTTTGCCGGCCATCTGCGCGTGCATGCCGCAGGAGTTGTTGCCGATCATCCCACCCAGCGTGTTGTGGGTGTGCGTCGCCGGATCGGGTCCATAGGTGAGGCCGTACCGCAAGGCGGCAGCGCGCAGATCGTCGAGAACGACACCGGGTTCGACGCGCGCCCAGCGCTCCTCCGGATTAATTTCGATGATTCGATTTAGGTACTTGGAGAAGTCGAGGATGAGGGCAACGTTGCAGCATTGTCCGGCAAGCGACGTTCCCGCGCCGCGAGCTAAGATCGGCGCGCCGAATTTGCGCGCGACCTCGAGCGCAGTAACGACGTCGTCCGTCGTTCTCGGGATGACGACGCCGATCGGGACCTGGCGGTAGTTCGACGCGTCGGTGGCGTAGAGCGCGCGCGAGCCGTCGTCGAAGCGAACCTCTCCCGCGATCCGCGCGCGCAGCGCTTGCTCCAGCGCCCTCGCGTCGCCACCCCACACGCTAGCCGGCGATCAAAAGAGAAGCAAGCGGCGGCCGAATGTCACGGCGCCCGTGGAGGATTCGAATGATGTAAATACTTCCGTTTCCGCTTCGGTAGAAAACGACGTAGGGAAGCACGGGGAATGTCCGAACGCCCGCCCCCAAATCTTGTCGAGAGCGGCCCGCTCTTGGGTTCCGGCGGAGTAACTTTTCGAGCGTATCGGTAATTCGCTGGACAAGGTTCGTCGCGATATCCAACCCGGCCTTATCCAAGTGATATTCTTCGATGTGCTCCAAATCAGCGGTGCCCTGAACGGAGTACTTAATCCTCACCGCGAGAGTTTTGCTCGAGCGGTCGTACGCGATTCGCGGCGGCGAGCGAGCTCCCGATGCAGATCCTCAGAATCAATCG
>DASXGO010000123.1:0-7654 GCA_036489055.1 Candidatus Cybelea sp.
ATACCCCACGATCGCGACGACTCCCGCCGGTAGGACAGTACCTACCAGCAGCGGCTTGCCGTCCGACGGAAGGTGCCCGCCCGCGTGAACGTAGGTAAAGAACAACAAAACAACGCCCGCAATCGTCGCAACGGTCGTCAGCCACGTTAGATTCGCAAACCGGAGCAGCGTTTTGCCGGCGCGCAATGATGGCTGTCCATGCAGCAGCGACACGCTGACAAGCATCGCAGCTACCGGAAGCCCAAAAGCCCCGAGCAAATCCGCCAATCCGTGAAGCGGCTGATTGACGTCGAATGCGGCCGCCAATGCTTGACCACATCCCGCCAGGAGCAAAACCCACAGCCCTAACCGACCGAATCGCGTCGCCGCATACGGCCAAACCGCATACACTAGCGCCCACGAGCTGAGGGCCCAAAACGTAAACATCATCGTCAGCACCCACCCGTAATGCCCGTTTGCGTATTCGCTTACGACGCGCCACGACGGATCGAACTCCGGGCTTAATACGTGAAGCGCGGCGAGTAACCCCAAAACCGCAATTGAAAACCCGATCGCAGCAATACCGAAAGCCTGCCTCATGAACGCCCTCCTTTCTCTCGTACGACCTCATCCAACCGGTCGTAACTAATCGACATTCCATGTGTCATCCCAGATTCCAGGGCACCGTCCCGAAGATCTTGGGATTCGAACTGCATCGTCAGTGTGAACAACGTACCGTCGCCAGAGCTCTCGAATGTAGTCGTGCATAGTGCCTCTCCCGGCACGCCATCCATGGTCTCGAGGTTGACGATGCGCGCGGGAGCGACGATTTCATGAAACTTACCCTGCACGCCGAACTCTCTGCCGTCGTCGTTGCGCCAAACATAGTGGTACCCCCCGCCGGCACGCAGATCAATCTCGCACACCGGCATGCTCCATTCTGGAGGCCCTAACAACCATTTCTTCACAAATTCGGGTTTCGTGTGGCATTGAAAAACGAGATCGGGCGGCGCATCGAACGTCCGCGTTACGCGAATCTCTCGTTCCGACGGTGTTGTAACGTCAAGATCAGAAGGCATCGCTTGAAAATCTCCTCTATGACCGCTTGCGTTTTTTCAGCTCGCCCGCTAGCAGCGTGTCGAGCCGCTGATAACTGCTCTCCCAGAGCTCGCGATAGCGCTCGATCCACCTTACTGCATCCGCGATCGGCTGTGTCTGCACACGCGCTGGTCGCCGCTGCGCATCGCGACTCCGCCGAATCAACCCCGCTTTTTCGAGCACCTTCAGGTGACGCGAGATTGCTGGCTGACTAATCGAAGAGGACTCGGTCAGCTCGTTGACCGTCGCCTCGCCCCTCGCAAGCCGGACGAGTATGGCCCGCCTTGTGGCATCCGACAGTGCAAAGAACGTGGCATTCAGCTGACTGCTGTCGAGTTTAATCTTCATAGCATATTAGTTATATAACATATATGTTATGGTCGAGTCAACTGCTACGCTCGCCGCCCACGCCGAAGCGGACTCAGCGGGTAGGCGTAAACAGGCGCCGAGCGCTACTTGCAGGTCTGGTTAGGAGCGGGGATTCCCAGGCCGCGAGTATGTTGGATTCGCTCCGCGGCTCGTCGAGTTTTTTTACGGCGGTTAGAAAAGTGGATCCGAGAGCCGCGAAAAAGCCCATAAAATAAGGAGAAATTTGGGATGGCCGGGAGTCGAACCCGGACGCCCTTTCGGGCTGCAGATTTTCGCACCACTATGGCTTTCGCCACCGCACTTGCGTTTGTGGTCCGGACTGTGCCTTGACCATATGAACGAACGTTCACGTAGGCCGCGCCCGTCCAGTCTCTACACCTTCTCCGGGGCGAGCCACCCTTCGACAGGCTCGGGGTGACACATTATGTCGGAGCTTGGCTCGGCGTCGTCACGTCATCCTTCGCCCTGAGCTTGTCGAAGGGTCAGGATGACAAGAGAGTTCGCCGAATTTGAGCGCATCCCGCAGGCGGTTTCCCAATCCTACGGCTCGATGATCGGTTCGCGTCACCCTTCGACTCCGCTCAGGATGACACGGCATCAAGTCTGCTGTGTCTGCCTATTCCACCACCATCCCATATTGTCAACGCCCTTCAACGAAGGCTAACCGCTTCTCCAGCGCGTCGAACCGCAAATCGACCTTATCAAACCTAGCATTCACGGCTTCGAATCTCGCATCGATAACTTCGAAACGCCCATCGATTGAGTCGAAGCGCAAATAGACTTGGGCTTCGAATCGCGTGAATCGCGTCTCGAATGCATTGAATCGAGACTCCAATCCATCGAACCGGGAGTCTAGCCCGTCAAACTGCGATGCCAAGCCGTCGAAGCGCGTCCTGAGCGTATTGTAGTTTCCTTCGGTGGCTGCTTGGAATTCCGCGAGTTGCGCTCCAATACCATCAATCCGCGATTCCAGGCGACCAGTCGCCGCGGAGAGCAAGTCAGAAAAACGGCCGATCAGTTCGTCGGCGAAACGGTTATCCATGGCCGCTATCGTACGCTACGCGTGTTGCCGAAATGTTTCCTTGCGCGCCCTTCGACTCCACTCAGGGTGACACGCTACTGGCGGTAGTGTTCAACGGTGTCGCCGCTGCGCATTTCCGCGACGCCCGGATCTTGACCCGCGTCGCGGCGCGCGCGGCGCTGGCGTAAAAGATCCCAATATTGATCGAGCTGCACGGAAATCTGCTCGAGCAGGTCGCGGTCAGTGTTCGTTAGTGCGCCGCTCTCGCCGTGTTCGAGCAGGCGATGCTCCTCAGCGACGAGGCTTTCGATATGATCGCGGATCTGGCTGTCGTTCATAATCCAATCTCCCTCCTGCGGCATCGCGTTCCTGCAGCAGGAGACCCAACGGCAAGTCGGCGGTCGTTGCGATTGCGCGCTCCTGCTCGAGCAGTTCGAGCGCCGTGTCGAGAACGATAATCCCGCCCGGGAGAATGTCGGCGCGCTGTGCTCTCATGCCGACGATCTTTTTCCGCTCTTCAAGTGGCATCGCCAGCAGCCGGTCGAGCGTGCGCTGCAGGTCCGCGCGCGTCAGCGGGTGGGATTCGATCGGCGTCTTGCGTCCGCGCACGATCGCGGCGGTCGTCGTCGCGCTGCCGCCGACGAACGCGACACGCTCCACGCTGCCGTGCTCGGTCACCGGCTTGAGCGCTTCGCGCGCAATTGCGCGGGCTTTTGCGACCACTTCTTCTCCAACCGCACCGTCACGGCCGCAGAGTTCCGGCAGGGCTTCGGTGAGACGCACGGCGCCGATCTCACAGGAGACGACGCTTTCGGGCTTCAGCGAATTCCCCGCTGCGTACTCCGTGCTTCCGCCGCCGGTATCTATTACGCCGACTCGCTCGCCGCGCAGCGTGCCGAAAACCGTCAGCGCGCCACGGTAGGATGCTTCCGCTTCCTCCTCGCCGGTGAGCACTCGCGGCAAGACGCCCAGTACCTCGGCAACGCGCTTTCCGAACTCATCGCTATTCTCGGCTCTACGCAGCGCGCTCGTCGCGACTGCAAAAAGACGAACGTAATGTCCACGCATTGCACGTGCCAGCTGCGCAACGGCGTCGAGCGTTCGCTGCATCGGCTCGTCACCGAGCCTGCCGCGTTCGCCGAGCCCTTCGCCAATGCGCGTACCGATCGAGCGAACAAGCTCAACGCGAGGATTATCCGTCGCGACGTCGGCGAGAAGTGCCCGCGTCGAGTTGGTGCCGATCGAGATGATCGCGTAACGTTTACTCAACTGTGCCTGGATTCAAATGCCGCGGCGCGGCGCTTCTTGCGCAAGAAGTGCCGCTCCGCCGCCGGCGGCCGGTCCGTGAGCTCCCATTCTTCGGTGCTCTTCAAATAAGAGGCGATTTGCTCTTCGAGCTTGTCGTCGCGAATCTGGGGCGCCAGCGAAACGGCGCAGCGCCGCCCCGCACGCCGAACTTCAAACGCGAGCCGTTTGCGCCCGGTGAGCGAACGCTGGTACTGATCCCGGTGGATGTCGACATCCGCAGCACTGGCCGTCGCCAGGTCTCCGTCGTCGAGCCGGACGGTCGCGCCGTACGTGTTCAGATTGATGACGATTCCGCTTGCCGTGTCGCTCACGGAGCGGAAGATGGACCAGCCGGCACGCCGGGTTGCGGCGAAACGAAAATCAGGGCTTCGTTCGGGCGCACCAGGCGAAGCCGATCGTGAATCTCGGGAATCGCGCCCTGGGGGTCGCGCAGCCGGCGCAACTCCTGCTGTTGCTCGTCGCGCCGCCGCTCCAGTGCGGCGATGTCGGATTTCATGGTGGCAAGTTGGTGCATGGCCGCCAAATTGTCACCTATTGCGCGCGCGAATTGAATCGTGACGAGCGTTACGACGAGCAGCGCGAGGGCCGCCGCAGTAATGCGGCCGGCGAGACGCAGCACCGGAGACGGCCGGCGCATTATTGCGCGGTCCCCGTCGGCGCCAAACTCTCCGTCCGCCACTCGCCAAGCCGGCGATATTTTTGGTAGCGCTCGTCGAGCAGCCGTTCCGGCGAGAGCGCCGACAGACGCGTTAACGCGCGATCGATCGCATCGAGCGTACGCGTCACAACGCCATCGGCATTTCGATGCGCTCCGCCGAGCGGCTCCGCGATGATCTCGTCGATGACACCGAAGCGGCGCAAATCATCAGATGTTAACTTCAACCTTGCCGCGGCTTCTTCCGCCTTCCCCGCGTCCGACCACAGAATCGCCGCGCACCCTTCCGGCGATGCAACGGAGTACGTGCTGTGCTCGAGCATCAGCACGTGATCGGCGATTGCGAGCGCCAGTGCACCACCGGATCCGCCTTCCCCGATCACCGCGGCGACGACCGGCACGCGCGCGGTCGCGAACGTTTGCAGGCACGTCGCGATCGCCTCGGATTGAGCATGTTCTTCGGAGCTGATTCCCGGGTCGGCACCCTTCGTGTCGACAAACGTAACGACCGGGAGCTTCAACCGCGACGCCAGACGAGCGAGCCGGCTCGTTTTGCGATAGCCCTCGGGTGCCGGCATGCCGAAGTTCCGACGCAGATTCTCGCGTGTATCGCGGCCGCGCTGTTGCCCGACCACCATCACCGCACGCGAGCGCAGGAACGCGAAGCCGCCGACGATCGACGGATCGTCGCGATAGTGACGGTCGCCGTGGAGCTCGTCGAACCGGTCGAATCGCGAGATGTAGTCGAGCGATGTTGGGCGCGCAGGATGGCGCGCCATGTGAACCTTCTGCCAGGGCGTGAGCGTACCAAAGAGCTCTTGGAGGATCGCTTGGTACTTCTCTTCGAGCGCCCGGATCTCGGACGACATATCGAGCGGCTGCGCCGCCGACGCTTCGCGCAACTCGGCGATGCGGCGCTCGAGCTGAAGCAGGCCCTTCTCACGCTCGACGATGACGTTATTGCTCATGCGCCCCTCGTCCCTCGACTCCGCTTGGGATGAGAGCTCGGGGTGACGCAGCGTATTCGAGCAGGCGCACCAGTGTCTCTTTGAGGTGGCGGCGGTCGACGACCATGTCAATGGCGCCTTTTTCCAAGAGAAACTCGGCAGTTTGAAACTGGTCGGGCAGCCGTTGCCGGATGGTTTGCTCGATCACGCGCCGGCCGGCGAATCCTATCATCGCCTTCGACTCTGCCACGATGACGTCAGCCTGAAATGCGTAGGATGCGGCGACTCCGCCCGTCGTCGGATCGGTCAGCACCGTGAGAAAAAGGTTGCCGTCTTCCATGAAACGCGAAACGGCCGCGGTGGTCTTCGCCATCTGCATCAGCGCGAGCATGCCCTCTTCCATCCGCGCGCCGCCGGACGCGGCAAAGATCACGCACGGGACCTTGCGCCGGCGCGCCTCTTCGAGCAGCAGCGTGATACGCTCGCCCGTCACGCGCCCCATCGTGCCGCCGCGGAAATGAAAGTCCATAATCCCGAGCGCAACCGGAAAGCCGCCGATCGTCGTAAATCCGCAAACGACGGACTCCGAGAGGCCGCTGCGTTCCGCGTCGGATTTGAGCTTCGCCGGATAACTCTTCTTATCGGACCACCCGAGCGGATCGTTCGGGAGTACGTCCTGACCGATTTCCGTAAAATCACCGTCGGCAATCGAGGCGATTCGATCGTACGCGCTCATCCGGAAATGATAGCCGCAGCGCGTGCAGACGAAGAGATTAGCTGCCAGATCGCGACTGTAGAGCACCTCGCCGCACTTCAGGCATTTGCTCCACAATGCCGCATCGTTTGCCGGTGCGGCTTCTTTGGGGCGGCGGCCGGGAAGCCATTCGGGGGCCGGCATCAGCTTCTGATCACCTTTCCAGCCTTAACGGTTTGCGGCGCCAGCCGCGCCGAGTAGAGCCGGCCGAGCTGCTTGAGATAATTGAAGATCTCACGCTGGTTGAGTTTCGATTCGCCCGCCACGCGATCTTTAAAGACGTACGGCACTTCGAGTGCCTTTCCATAATGGGCCTTGGCAATCACTTCCAGCCCGATCTTAAAGCCGATCGGGTCTAGAACGACTCCGGTCAGCGCCTCGCGCCGGACGAGAAAATAACCGCTCGTTACGTCTTTGACGCTGGTGAGCGGTCGAGCGAGCCAGCACGCGACGCGCGATGTGATGATCCGTCGCGCCGGCCAATTCGCGATGCCGCCACCCGCGACGTACCGGCTTCCGACGGCCAAATCGTAGCCACCGGATTCCAGCGCAGAAACCATTTTTGGCAGCACACCGGGATCGTGGCTGAAATCGGCGTCCATCGCGCCGAGCGCGACCGATTGCGGGCGCGTAACCCCCCAACCGTCGATGACCGCGCTGGAAAGTCCGAGCTTACCGGCCCGGTGCAGGCAGCGCACCGGCAGCGTCGTGGAGAGCTCGTCGACGATCGCGCCGGTGCCGTCGGGCGAGTTATCGTCGACGACAATGACCTCCGCATCGAGCGAATTCGCGCGAAAAACGTCGTCGAGCGCGCCCAGCAGTTTGCCGATGCCGGCAGCTTCGTTGTAGGTCGGAATGACGATTGAAAAGGGCAGCGGCATCGAATCGCTGATTCTACGACGCCAAGGCGCCAATCACCGCCAGCAGCGCCATCGCTGCCGTGTCGGTGCGAAGAATGCGCGAACCGAGCGAGATTGCGACCGCGCCGCGCTCGGTAGCCGCCTCCGCCTCCGCGTGAGTAAAGCCTCCTTCGGGTCCGATCACGGCTAAAACGTCGCCCTGCTCGGGCAGCAGCGAAAGCATCGCGTCGCGCAGCGCTTGCGGCGGCGCCAGTTCCCACGCGAAGAGCACCACGTCGTACTCGGCAAACCGCGACAGCAGCGCATCGTAGGAAAGCGGATCGGATATCGCCGGAACGTCGCGCCGGCCGCTCTGCTGGGCCGCAGCCCGCGCCAGCCGCCGCCAGCGCGAGAGTTTCTCGTCACCGACGGTGCGCGCAACCGAGCGTTCGCACAAAAATGGGAAGAACGCGCGCGCGCCGAGTTCGGTGCCCTTTTCGACGACAAAATCCATCCGCTGTGCTTTGGGGACGGCTTGCGCGACGTCGACGTAGAGCGGCGGCGGCGTTTGCCGCGAGTCGCGCTTCTCGAGCAGCGTCGCGTGGATGGAACGCCCGATCGATTCGATCGCCGCATCGAACTCAGTCGCAGTGGAATCGATGATCTCGATGCGGTCGCCGGGAG
>DASXGO010000124.1:0-3595 GCA_036489055.1 Candidatus Cybelea sp.
GTCGGCAACCGAGGTGCCGTTGATCCCCTGCGGCTGATCGGCGATCGGTAAGACTTGCCGCGGCAACAACGGCACCGGCGGTTTCTGGCGCGGCGGCAAGATCAGGACGACGGGAGAACCCGTCAGCGGCGCTTGGATCAAGAACTTCGAAGCGGACGGAATGTCGATGTTGTGGTTGATCGCAAGAATTACGTCTACCGTATTGTCCGCGAGCAGCACCACGGAATCGACCGAGCCCACGTCCACACCACTGAAATAGACCTGCGCGCCGGTCGTTACTCCCGCTGCCGACTGAAAGTGCACCCCTATGCGGTAACCGGTGTGGCGCGTTCCAAAATCAGTAATGACGTAGAAAACGCCAAAGAGCAGGAGCAACGCCATGAATGCGAACGCGCCGACCTGGGCTTGCCTGGTCATGGTTGCGGGTAATACTCTATTGGGCAAAAAAGGGCCTCGGTCGCGGGTCTTCCCAGGGGCTGCCCGAGCGGATCGAAGAAAGGGACGAGCATTATGGCATTGATCCGTGGACAGCGAGTCGTGGAGATTTCACCGCGTCTCGGCGATCCAGACCACGCGCAGCGTATCACCGTGAATCTTTCCGGCGAAATTAGCGGCGAGCTGCGCGGTATTGCCTTGCGGTGCAGCGTGAGTGAGAGTTCCATCGTCGAAATCGCGCTGCGCCAGTTGTTCCGACGCGTCGGCCCGGCGGCCTTGGGGAACTTCTTGCGGGAAAACGGAGGCTGCTTGCGGCGGCGGCGCTCATAAGCCGGCAGCCCTAAATCGGTATTGGGCCCACTTCTGAGCCCTCGAGGAACTGTGCGACGATCGGATTGCGCGAATTGCGTATCCGATCCGCGGTGTCGAACGCGATGATGCCGCCTTCGAAGAGCATCGCCACGTAATCGGCCATCGCAAAAATGGACGGCAGATCGTGCGAGATGACGACCGCGGTCCCGCCGAGCTTTTCGCGCAGTTTCAGAATAGTGTCCGTTATCAAATTCGTCACGATCGGGTCGAGGCCGGTCGTCGGCTCGTCGTACAGCACGAGCTCGGGCCGCGTGACGATGGCCCGCGCAAAGCCCGCGCGTTTGAGCATGCCGCCGGAGAGCTCGGCCGGGAGATTCTCGTACGCGTCGGTGAGTCCGACGCTATCGAGTGAGTCCATCACGGCCCGGCGGATCTCGGCCTCCGAGAGGCGCGTATGCTCGCGCAGCGGCAAGGCGACGTTCTCGCCCACCGTCAGACTGTCGAGCAGGGCCGAGAACTGAAACGAGAGGCTGATCTTCTTACGCACCACGTTGCGCTGCTCTTCGGTCATGTGGCAGATGTCCTGACCGCGAACGTAAACGTGACCCGCATCCGGCAGCAAGAGCCCGTCGAGCAGCCGCAAAATCGTCGATTTTCCCGCACCCGAAAGGCCGATGATGCACGTGATCGCCCCCTCGACGATGTCGAGGCTGCAATCTTTGAGCACGACGCGCTCCCCGAACGCAAGCGTGACGTCGACCATACGCGCGACAACTTTAGACTTTCCCGAATCGTTCACGCGCTATCCGTACAACAGGAACGAGAGCACGAAGTTCGTTGCGAAAATCAGGATGATCGCGAGCACGACCGCTCCGGTCACTGCCTGGCCGACGCCGGCCGCTCCGCCGCGCGTCGCGAGACCCTGATACGCGCCGACCATGACGATGATCGTCGCGAAGACGAAAGACTTGAACAGACCCTTCACCACGTCCACGAAGCTGATCGACTGGCGAACCGACGAGAGAAACGAGTCGTAGGGAATGTGCGCGTACGCATGCGCGACCCACATGCCGCCGATGATCGAAACGACGTCGGCGAAGATCGTCAGCAGCGGGAGCATTAGCAGCAGCGCCATGAATCGCGGGACCACCAGAAAACGCGCCGGCTGCAGCCCCATGGAACGCAGTGCCTCGATCTGCTCGGTGACGACCATCGAGCCCAGCTCGGCGGCAATCGCCGAGCCGACGCGACCCGCCACTACGACGGCCGTCAGCATCGGTCCCAGCTCTCGGACCGTGCCGTAGGCGACGGCGCCCCCGACGAAACCGCCGAAGCCGTACGCCACCGCTTGCTGCGCCGACTCGAGCGATATGACCATGCCGGTGAAGAGTGCGGTGAGTATGACGATCACGAGCGACTGCACGCCGAGAATCGCGCACTGCGAAACGGTTTCGCCGGCGCGAATGCGCAGCCGAGCTATAAACCCCAGCGACTCGGCCGAGAGCAGCGTCACGCCGCCCGTGTATTCGAAGAAGTTGATCGTCGCGCGACCGAAACGATCGAGCAGCCTCACGAAGGCGCCTCCCCAAGCGCGCGCAGCGCGTCGAGGACGCCGCCAATCGCCTCGATGCGCTTTACCGCAACGCCCCGCTCCGCGGTGAAGTTGAAATGAATCTGATTGATCCGCTCGAGCCGGCGGTCCACGTCGCGCAGCTGGGCGCGCGCTTCGGAATCGAAACTCTCGAAGTAGCGCCGTACTTGGTCCAGGTACGCCGCCCGCGCGGTATCGTCGACCGCTTCCCCGGCGAGCGCTGCTTCGATCGCGCGCTGTGCCCGATTCATCCCGCGATGGGTGATATGGAACGCGCCGACGCGCGCGACGAGCTGCGCGAGGTCTGAGTCAACCGGCATGGGCCGAGACCGGCGTACCGAGTGCCGCGCTCTGCAGTGCGAAGAGCCGGCGTATGCCGCGCTCCGCGAGCGCGAGCAGCACGTCGAGCTCGCGGCGGTCGAATGGAGCGGCCTCGGCAGTTCCTTGCAACTCGACGAAACGGCCGGCATCGGTCATGAAGACGTTCATGTCTACGAGAGCCCGGCTATCCTCATCATATGCCAGATCGAGCAGCGGTACGCCTTCGACGATGCCGACGCTCGTTGCGGCAACCATTGCCGTCAGCGGCCAGCGCGCCGCGTCGGCGGGATCGAAGCGCGTGCGCAGCGCGAGCGCCAGCGCCACCCAAGCGCCGGTGACGGCCGCAGTTCGCGTTCCGCCGTCGGCCTGAATCACGTCGCAATCGAGCCAGATCGTGCGTTCGCCGAGCTTCGCCGTGTCGGTAACGGCGCGAAGCGCGCGTCCGATGATGCGTTGGATCTCCTGCGTGCGTCCGCCAAGCCTTCCTTTGGCTGCCTCGCGCTGCGTGCGTTCTTGGGTCGCGCGCGGTAGCATCGCATACTCCGCGGTCACCCAACCCAAACCGCGCCCCTTCATCCACGCCGGCACGCGCTCTTCCAGCGATGCAGCGCAGATGAGCTTCGTGTTGCCGACGGTGATGAGGACGCTGCCTTCGGGATACTTGAGAAAGCCCGGCTCGATCGTAACCGGCCGCAGCTCGTCGACTCCCCGGCGGTCGCTGCGGATCACGAGCGCTTCCTACTCAACGGTGACGGTCTTGGCCAGGTTCCGCGGCTGATCGACCGGTAGGCCGCGCAGGCGCGCGATCCGGTAGGCAAGCAGCTGCAAAGGCATCACGGCGAGGATCGCCGACAGGAACGCCGGTGCCTTCGGCACGTAGATGACGTCGTCCGCGTGGTGCTGGATGTCCTCGTTGTCGTCGCTCGCGATCGCGAT
>DASXGO010000140.1:0-1985 GCA_036489055.1 Candidatus Cybelea sp.
CCAGTATATTCACGACGATCTCGGCGTGGCGCTACCGCCGCCGGAGATCGCGCGGCTCGTCGTGGACGGGGTCAAGGCAAGCCTCGCGCAATCCATTCCCATCTTGCCCGGCGCGCAAGAGGCGCTCGAGCGGCTCGCGCGCGCCTATCCCCTCGGCCTTGCAACCTCGGCGGCCTTGCCCGTCGCCCGCACCGTCCTTGACAAGGCTGGATGGGCGCGATTCTTCAAGGTCGTCGTTTCGGCCGACGAGGTTGCTCGCGGAAAGCCGGCGCCGGATGTGTATCTGCGGGCGCTCGAGCTGCTGCGCGCAGTTCCGGACGAGTCCGCAGCGATCGAAGATTCGGCTAACGGCATCCGATCTGCGGCGGCCGCAGGGCTCGCCGTCGTCGCGATTCCTAACGGCGCCTATCCGCCCGATGCAAACGCGCTGGCGTGCGCCACAATGGTGCTGACCAGCCTATCTACGCTCGAACCATCGGTCATCGAGAATGCCATAGCTCGCCGTAGCCGCCCGACCAGGTAAGTACACCCTGAAACTCTAACCGCGCAAAATCATAATAGTGGGGACTGCTAAGTCGCGGGCTTCGGTGGAGCGCATCGAGCTGCACGGAGAGTACGACCTCAGCCGCAAGGAAGAGCTGGCGGCTTTTCTGGCTTCCGTCAGTGGAAAAAAGCCGATCGTTCTGGACGTGACGCGAGTGACCTACGTGGACTCCAGCTTCCTGAACGAGCTCGGCATGCTGCGATCTCGGCTGAAAAATGCTCGGATTACGCTGCAAGGGGCCAAGCCACAGTTGCGAAGGGTCTTGAGCCTGTTGGGGTTCGACACGCTCTTTGAGATCCTAGACGCGTAGCTACCCTAGGTCAGACGGTCAGTCCCGACGCAACGCGATCGAGCATTGCGAGCTCATCGTCTCGGAGAGCGACGTGCGAAGCCGCCACATTTTCCTCCAAATGGTGCAACGACGAGGTTCCCGGGATCGGCAGCATCGCGGGCGAATGCGCCAACAACCATGCTAAGCCGGTCTGCCAAATCGTCGCGTCGTGCGCGCGTGCGATCGGCTCCAGCGCGTTGATATCGGTCAAGTCACCGCCGTCGAGCGGAAAATATGGAATGAACGCGATGCCGTTGCGCGCGCAATGCTCCAACACCGGCTCGCTCAAACGATTGCCGACGTTGTAGTTGTTCTGCACGGAGGCAATCGGTACGATCGCTTCGGCTCGCTTGAGCTGATCGAGATCAATATTGGAGAGTCCGATGAAGCGGATCTTGCCCGCGTCCCGCAGCTCGCGCAGCGCGCCGATCTGCTCTTCGAACGGAACCTTCGGATCGACTGCATGAAGCTGATAGAGGTCGATGCGCTCGACCTTCAAACGCCGCAAGCTTGCGTCGCACGCCGCCACCAGGTGCGACGGACGGCCGTCGCGATCCCATTGGCTCGGGCCCGGACGTATTGAACCACCCTTCGTCGCGACGACGAGACCGGCGGGATACGGATAGAGCGCTTGCGCGATCTGCTCTTCGTTGATGTGGGGCCCGTAGGCATCCGCTGTATCGATGAAGTTTACGCCCAGCTCGACGGCCCGGCGAAGAACGCGTAGCGCGTTTTCCCGATCGGTCGGCCAACCCCAGACGCCTGGACCGCACAACCGCATCGCGCCGAATCCCATGCGGTTCACCGTGAGCTCGTTGCCGAGCGAAATCGTGCCTGCGTCGTTCATCGCGCAGCCTTCGGCGAGCAAAAAGAAAGACCGCCCGGGGAGGCCGGGCGGTCATCTAGGAGCAGTGAACGGCTTACTTGATAGGGGGCTTGTTGACGACGGGCGATGCAGACTTGAAGTTCATCTCGGTCTGCTTCTGCGTATCGACAATCATCTCGGCGACGCGCAGGGCCCAGGCCTTGCGCAGCTCGAGAAGCTGGCTCGCGAATCCGAACGAGAGCTCGACGAACTGGGTCGGCGTCGGGATGTTCTCGAACGCCGGC
>DASXGO010000419.1:0-9455 GCA_036489055.1 Candidatus Cybelea sp.
GATCTACCGCCTTGAACGTGAAGGACCCGGCGTTACCACCTCGGCGCTTGCAACCGAGCTCGGCGTCGCGCCCGCGTCCGTCTCCGGAATGCTCAAGAAGCTCGTCAACGACGGTTTTGTCGAACACGAGGTCCGCGGCGACATCAAGCTTACACGGCAGGGCCTCGAGGTTGCCGTCGGGGTCGTTCGTCGCAACCGGCTCGCGGAGCGGCTGCTGACCGACGTGCTGGGCATGCCCTGGGACGAAGTCTACGCTGAAGCCTGCATTCTGGAGCACGCGATTACGCCGCGCGTCGAAGAACGATTGATCGCGGCACTCGGCGATCCGAAGACGTGTCCGCACGGACACCCGATTCCACCGGCAGACTTAACCGAACCGGTACGTGACGGCATTCCGTTGGCGCAAGTAGATCCCGGAACGCGCGTGACCGTTTCAGGTGTGACCGAACAGATGCCGGAGATTTTACGCTATCTCGGCCAAGTCGGCGTCCGGCCCGGCGTTGCGCTGCGCGTGCTTGAAAAGGCGCCGCTCGGCGGGCCGGTGACGATCGAAATCGACGGCGAGCGACATGCGATCTCGCTCGAGCTCGCGCGGACGGTCATGATCGCGTGATCACGCGCTTCCTTATCGCCCTGAATCTCATCGGCTACCTCTGGGAGATTTACGTCGGCGGTCCGGAAATGCTCTCAGGCGGCAACGGACAGGGCATGGGGCGCGTTCTGCTCGACGGAGCGCTGATACCGGCCGCGGTTTTGCAGTACGGTCAGTGGTGGCGGATTTTCACCGGCGCGTTTCTGCACGGCAGTCTGCTGCACATCGGCGTCAATATGATGTCGCTCTGGTTTCTTGGACGCTTCATCGAGTACGCAATGGGTTCGTGGCGGATGCTGCTGGTTTACACCGTGTCGCTCGTCGCCGCCGGGCTCGGCGTCGTTTACTTTAGCAGTCCGATGGTCCCCACGGTCGGTGCCAGCGGGGCGATCTTCGGACTCTTCGGGGCGCTCTTTGCGATTGGATTCAAGCTCGGTAAGCCCGGCATGGACCTCGTGCGCGCGAACGTCGGCATCCTCGTCGTGAACTTGATCATCACCTTCACCGTGCCGGCGATCTCCTGGCAGGCGCACGTTGCCGGATTGCTCGCCGGGTTCGTCGTCACGTTCGTCATTTACTATCCGCCGAGGCGCGTCGCACCGGTGGTCGTCGATGCGCATACCGGACGCGAGATGGAAACGGAGTACGAACCGCCCTTCGATCCCGAGCAGCGCGCGCAGTGACCGAATCGCTCGAGCACGTCTTCGGAAGCGACGGACCGTTTTCGAAGGCGTTGCCCGGCTACGAGCCGCGCGCCGGTCAACTGCACATGGCGCAACTCGTCGAACGCGGCATCATGGAAGGAATGCACACCATTGCCGAGGCCGGGACCGGCGTCGGCAAGTCGTTGGCGTACCTGGTGCCGGCGATTCGCAGCGGGAAAAAGGTGGTGCTCTCCACCGGCACGATCGCGCTTCAAGAGCAGCTCGTGCACAAAGACATCCCGCTCGTGCGCGATGCGCTCCAAATTCCGCTGCGCGTCACGCTGCTCAAAGGGCGCAGTCACTATCTTTGCCGGCAGAAGCTCGAACGATCGCGTGAGGGGCGCCTCGTGGCGCCATCGCGCTCGACGCAGGCGATCTGGGAGTGGTCCGCCCGAACGCAGACCGGCGATCGTGCCGAGCTGGGTTTCGTGCCGCCGGGCAACGAGTGGGAGGAGCTCGATGCCGACGCCGACGAGTGCGTGGGCGAATACTGCGCGCACTTCCGCAACTGTTTTTTCTTCGCAAAACGCGACGAGGCTAAGTATGCCGACATCGTCGTCGTAAACCACGCGCTTTTCTTTCTCGATCTGGTTGTCGGCGGTGGACTTCTACCGCCCTACGACGTGGCGGTGCTCGACGAAGCGCATCAGTGCGAACGCTGGGCGACCGACGCGCTGACTGCCGCTCTTTCCGCCGCGTCGATCGGACGAATGCTGCGCAAAGTGCATCGCACCTACCATCTGCCGGGCGACTTTGACGCGGAGTTCGATCGCGGAATCGCGCGGCTCGAGTCGGCGCTCGGCAGCGTCGGAGCAGATCGCTATCCGGTCGCGGCGAACGAAGACGCGTGGCCTGCGCTGGAGGGTCTGCGCACCGCGCTCTATCGTTTGGAAAATTGGATCTTCGCAAATTCGCACACCGCGTTGAAGCGCGACGTCGAAGATCCGCTGGAGGCCGAACGGCGGCGCGACCTCGTCCTGCGGCTCGTTCTGGCGCATCAGTCGGTTATCGATCGCGTTGAGGCAGGCGCGCCCGAGACGATTGCATGGGTCGAGCGCGGCGAAGCCGACGGGCGCCATTCGCTCAACTGCGCGCCCCACGAGATTGCTGATTTTCTTCGCGAAGCGTTGTTTTCAAGGACAGACAGCGTCGTGCTGACCAGCGCGACGTTGGCCACGAACGGCTCGTTCGAATTCGTGCGACGCTCGTTGGGAATCGGCGACGCGCAAGAGCTGGTCGCGCGCTCGCCGTTCGACTACGAGCGTCAGGCGCGGCTCTTCGTAGCTCCGCCCGAGCTCAATCCGAAATCGTCGGAGTTCGCGCGTCGTGCCGCGCCGCTCGTGGAAGAGTGTCTCGACCGCACCGGCGGACGTGCCTTCGTGCTGTTTACGTCGTACGCGCGGCTACGCGAAGTCTACGCGTTGGTCTGCGACCGGCTCGCGTTTCCCGTACGCCTCCAAGGGCAGCTTCCGCGCTCGCACCTGCTGGACTGGTTTCGAAGAACGCCCGGCGCGGTGCTCTTCGCGACCGCGACGTTTTGGGAAGGAATCGACGTCGCCGGTGATGCGCTCTCGTGCGTCATCATCGATCGTTTGCCGTTTCCATCCCCGAGCGACCCGCTCGTGATGGCGCGCGTTCGGGCACTGGAAGCGCGCGGTCTCGACGGTTTCGAGCACTACATGATTCCGGCCGCGACGGTCCGGCTGAAACAGGGATTTGGCCGGCTCATTCGCAGCACCACCGACCGCGGTCTCGTTGCGCTGCTCGACGGCCGCGCAGCCTCCACGCGATACGGCGCGACGATCCTTGCGTCGCTGCCGCCGGCTACGCGGATCGATCGGCTTGACGATCTCGACTCGTTTTTCCCCACGAAAGAGTCACCTCAGCAACGATCCGATCGCCGTCCATGAGCGCGATTCGATCCATAGGATGGCTCTTCGGCAGGTAGAGCGAGGCAAGATGTCCGCTCGGCACGACGTCGCCGAGCATCGTTTTCGTCCCATCATGCATCCACGCGACCGAAAGCCTTTTCGAAGCGTCGTGTACCAGGACGAGATACCAGGAGCCGTCGGGCGCATAAGCGAGTTCGGCCGGCGGCATTCCCGGCATGGTACGAAACCGCGCCATCCTATGGGGTGCGCCGGCAAGCCGTTGCGCCGCGTCGGTCTGCGCGAGCATCGCGCGGTGGAGCGCGTCGGTTCGCGACCAGAGATAGAGCGACGGAAGAAACGCGATTGCCACCGCGGCGGCAATCGCCATAGCCGGCATCCAGGGTTGCCGTCGATTCTGCAGGGCGCGGTCGACGCGCGCTTGGAGTTCTCGCGGCGCCGTACGTTGCGGCTCCATGGAAGCGATCAGCGCAACGTCGCCTTCGGCTTTGGCAAGCCGCTGCGCGCAGGTCGAGCACCCGAGCAGGTGTTCGTCGACGGCGGCGCGTTCGGATTCGTCGAGCATCCCCAGCGCGTAGAGTTCGGCGATATCGGCGATCTGCTCGTGCGTCATCGTGCGCCCTCCTCGGTCTTGGGGAGCTCGAGCGCCGCGGCGAGCTTGCGCAACCCCAGCTTTATCCGGCTTTTGATCGTCCCGAGCGGTTCTCGCAGCTCGGCGGAAATTTCGCTGTGCGTCTTTCCGCCGTAGAAGGCCAATGCGATCGCCGTGCGTTGTTCCGGCGGAAGCGCGAGCATCGCACTGCGAACGCGATCGCGCTCGATCGGATCGCCGGGCTCGAAGGGTTCGTGCGCGCTTGCCATACCGGCGAGGCGCAGCTCCATCCGCGTCCGGCGGGCGTGATGCCGCCGTCGTGAGATCGCTTCGTTACGAACGCAGACAATCAGGAAGTTGCGTAAGCTCCCGCGGCCGGGTGAGTACGGACGGGGCGCGCGCCAGAGCCGCGCGATCGCCTCTGCGACGCAGTCTTTAGCGTCGTCGGCATTGCCGAGCACGTTGTATGCAGCCGAGTAGAGCACCGATGCGTTTTGCCGGTAAGCTTCGCTGAAAGCCCAACGTTCGTGCGCCGCAAATGCCACAGCCAAGGCTTCATCGCCCCCCGGCGCTGGGTTCATAAGGCGCAGCCTTCGACGCCGACTGCATACTCATCCGCCATCAGAACGCCTTGGGACCTATTTCGGATGACTTCTGGCGCGAGCAATCCGGCGGGGTGTGCCCGTGCGTATCAAAGGCAACTACGCTTTGTTTGGAGGAAATAATGAAATATCAAATTGCTGCGCTCGCCGTCGCGCTTATCGCTGCCACACCCTCACCGAAACCATCGCCAATGCACAGCGGCTCGACGATGAACCATGGATCCATGATGAGTCACCCTAAGCCCTCGCCGATGCACAGCGGCTCGATGATGAGCCACGGTTCGATGACGAGCCACAACTCCATGATGAGTCACCCTAAGCCCTCGCCAATGCACAGCGGCTCCACGATGAGTCACGGTTCGATGATGGAAGCGTCGCCGAAACCGTCGACTGCGCCGCAAGGCTAAGCGCCTCAGTCCTCCTGCGTGACTTCGACCTTCGCCCGCTCTTGGAGCTCTTTGACGACCGAGGAGTCCGCGAGCGTGGTCGTGTCGCCGAGCGTTCGTCCCTCGGCGATGTCGCGCAGGAGACGCCGCATGATCTTGCCGCTGCGCGTTTTGGGAAGCTCTTGCGTGAACGTGACGTATTTGGGACGCGTGAACTTTCCGAGTTTGTCGCCGACGTGGTCGCGCAGCGTGTCGCCAAGCTCGACGGATCCGGCCTGACTGCCTTTGAGCGAAACGAAGGCATAAATGGCTTGTCCCGTCATCTCATCGAGTTTTCCACAGACCGCCGCTTCAGCGACGGCGGGGTGGTCGACCAGCGCGCTTTCGACCTCGGTCGTCGAAATGCGGTGGCCGCTGACGTTCATGACGTCGTCGATGCGTCCCATGAACCAAAAGTTGCCTTCGGCGTCGCGGCGGCCACCGTCGCCGGCAAAGTAGCGATGTGGGAACTTCGACCAGTAGGTCTGGACGTAGCGCTCGTCGTCGCCCCAGATGCCGCGCAGCATGCCGGGCCACGGACGCGTCAGCACGACGTATCCGCCGCCGCCCAGCGGCACCGATTCACCGCGATCGTTGACGATGTCGGCGGCGATGCCGGGCAGCGGTTTGGTGGCGCTGCCGGGTAAGAGCGTCGTGACTCCCGGAAGCGGCGAAATCATGATCCCGCCGGTCTCCGTCTGCCACCAGGTGTCCATCACCGGTGTGCGATTACCGCCGATCCATTCCAGATACCAAATCCAGGCTTCCGGATTGATCGGCTCCCCAACGGTTCCGAGCAAACGCAGCGATGAGAGATCGTGCTTTGCGGGGTACTCCGGCCCCCATTTCATGAACGTGCGAATCGCGGTCGGTGCGGTATAGAGAATCGTTACGCCGTAGCGCTCGACGATCGCCCAGAATCGGTCCTTGTCGGGAAAATCCGGTGTGCCTTCGTACAGAACGCTCGTCGCTCCATTGGCCAGCGGACCGTAGACGATATACGAATGGCCCGTCACCCACCCGATATCGGCCGTGCACCAGTAGACGTCGCGATCTTCTTTCAGATCGAAGCAGAGTTTGTGCGTCATCGTCACGTGCGTCAGGTACCCGGCCGTCGTGTGCTTGATACCCTTGGGTTTTGCCGTGGTACCGCTGGTATAGAGAAGGAAGAGCAGATCTTCGGAATTCATCGGCTCGGGCTCGCACTCGGCCGGCTCTCCCGCAATCACCTCGTCCCACCAATGGTCGCGGCCTTCGTGCATGAAGACGTCGTCGCCAATCCGCCGCGCGACGATGCAGTGACGGATCGACGGCGTGTGCTCCATGGCGATATCGCAGTTGCGCTTGAGCGGAATCTTATTGCCTCGCCGCCAGCCGTAATCCGCGGTAATGAGCGCGATGCATCCGGCGTCGTTGACCCGGTCGATGATCGACTCCGGAGAGAAGCCGCCGAAAATCACCGAGTGCGCGGCGCCGATGCGCGCGCAGGCCAGCATGGCAACCGGCAGCTCCGGGATCATCGGCAGGTAGATCGCGACGCGGTCGCCCCGGCGTATGCCCAGCTTGCGCAGACCGTTGGCAAATCGATTCGTCGCCTCGAGCAGCTCGCGATAGGTGATCGCGCGGCAATCGCCGGGCTCGCCTTCATAGTGATAGGCGATCTTATCGCCGCGCCCGGCGCGGACGTGCCGGTCGAGACAATTGACCGAGACGTTGAGCACCCCGTCACCGAACCATCGCGCGAACGGTTCGTTCCACTCTAAGCCGATGGTGAACGGCTTCATCCACTCGAGCTTGCGAGCCCACGACGCCCAAAACTCGACGTAATCGCGCTCGGCCTCCGCGTAGATCTCCGCCGTTGCGTCGGCGGTCGCGGCGAACTCCGGTGAAGGCGGAAAGCGCCGGCTCTCCTCGAGGAGCGCTTCAATCGCGGGACTGCTCATGCACCAGACGTTCCGAGGCGGTACGCCCATGCCTGCCGAAGTGCGGTACGCAGAGATTTAGTGATGTTCGCCTCACTCGTACTCGCCGCGCTCACCGCCTCGCAAACGGGGCTTGCAACCATTCGTTACGACGCGCCCCCACCGAACTTTGCGTTTCCGACGCCGCACGGAACGAAGGATCTCTCCGATTTTCACGGTCGTGTCTTGGTCGTGGATTTTTGGGCGACGTGGTGCCACGTTTGTACCGAAGAGCTCACGGAGTTCGTGCACGCGCGCGAAACCTTCGGCGATCGCGTTGCCGTCGTGACGATCTCCGACGAGCTGCCGGACGTCGCGTCAAGTTATTTGCAGGCTTCGAATATCGCGCTGCCGCTGGTTGAAGACGTGGCAGGCGCCGTCTTTCGGATTTACTCGGTCTCTGCGATTCCGGTCACCCTGGTGCTGGATCCCAGCGGGAACGTCTCGTACGTTTCGGTCGGTGCGTTGAGCTGGGCCGAACTCTCTCAAGCAATTGAGCGGGCGCAAGGTGACGCTTCCGCTAGCACTCGCGACGGGAGAGTGCTACAGTAGGGGGGTGTTAGACGGGAGTGGTCTGGGCAAGCGCAAGGCTTATATCCTCGCGACGGTAGTCTATGAGTACATCGCGACGGCCGAGCCGGTCGGATCGCAGGTGCTCACCCAAAAATACAACCTAGGGATCAGCTCGGCGACGGTCCGCAACGAGATGGCGGAGCTCGAGGCCGGCGGGTATCTCGTTCAGCCGCATACGTCGGCCGGCCGTATTCCATCGGATACCGGCTATCGCACCTACGTCGACTCCCTGATGCAGCCTGAGGAGCTCACCGAAGACGAGCGCCGCCGCATTCGCGACGAGCTCGGGGACGCGACCCGCGAGCTCGACGAGATCATCGATCACACGACCCGTTTGCTCGGACGGCTTTCGAATAATTTAGCCTTCGTTACAAAGCCGCAGCAAGAAGCGCAGCTTTTCAAACACATTCAGCTGATTTGGCTCTCGCCGCACACCGGCGTCGCCATCGTCGTGACGTCCTTGGGCGTCGCGGCACAGAGCCTCTTCGAACTGGGCGCAGAAGTGCAGCCCGACGACCTCACGCGTTTCTCCAACGCGCTCAACGCGCGGCTGGCGAACCGCACGCTGCGCGAAGCGATCGAGGACGAAGTGGCGCATGCCGCGCAAGCAGCGGGCGTCTCCGACGATTTGCGCAACGCCGTTACCGCGGCCGTCAGCTCGGCGCGTTCGAGCGAACTGCCGACGATTGCTGCGGCGGGTGCTCAGAATTTGCTCGATCAGCCCGAATTTCAAGATCTTCGCAAGCTGCGTTCGATTCTGCGAATCGTTGAAGAGCAGAAGACCCTATACCAGATCGTTTCCGAGGCGATGAACGCCGAGGCGGCGAGCGTCAAGATTGGGCACGAGCTCGGCAGCGAGGAGCTCGCCGACCTCTCCGTGGTGACGGTGCCATATCGGTTCGGTTCGCACGCGCTCGGAATGCTGTCAATCCTCGGACCGCGGCGCATGCCCTACGCGCGTCTGCTGGCTCTTGCCTCGGGTACGGCGGAAACACTAAGCCAGCGACTCTCGGACGTCGACGACATACCACAAGCCTGACATGCCCACGCGGGATTACTACGAAGTCCTCGGCATTTCGAGAGAAGCGTCGGGGGATGAGATCAAACAAGCGTATCGCGCTCTTGCGCGTAAGCATCACCCCGACGTCGCGCACGACAAGTCGAGGGCCGAGCATCACTTCAAGGAGATCAACGAAGCCTACGAAGTGTTGTCGGATCCGCGCAAGCGCGCGCAGTACGATCGGTACGGTTCGGTCGGGAACGGCGGGTCGGCCGGCGTGGGAGATTTCGGATTCGGCCAAGCCGGCTTCGGCGACATCTTCGACATGTTCTTCGGAAACGCGCGCGGCGCGCACTCGCGGCGTACGGGGCCGGAACGCGGCTCGGATCTGCGATACGACGTCCGAATTACGCTCGAAGAAGCGTTTCACGGGACGACCAAAGAGATCGTATTCGACCGCTTCGGCCAATGCGAAACCTGCAAAGGCAGCGGCGCGCAACCCGGTACCGTGGTGGTGCCTTGCGATCGCTGCGGCGGCAGCGGTATGGTGCGAAGCACCCGCCAGACGCCGCTCGGTCAAATCGTTACCCAGGGTCCGTGCAGCCGCTGCGGCGGCGAAGGGCACGTCATTCCGAATCCCTGCGCAGTCTGCGGCGGAACGGGACGCCGGGAAATCGAGACGCGGCTCAGCGTTACCGTGCCCGCGGGTGTCGACGACGGCTCGCGCATACGAATCGCCGGCAGCGGCGAAGGCGGAACGCGCGGCGGACCGCCCGGCGACCTCTACGTCTACTTGACGATCGAACCGCATCGTATCTTCCGGCGTGAGGGCCGCGATACGTTCGTCGACGTGCCCGTCAGCTTTACCGAGGCGACGTTGGGCGGCACGATTGAAGTACCGTCGCTTGGGGGCGACGTAGATTTAACACTTCCGGCCGGCACGCAGTCCGGGACGACGATGCGCGTGCGCGGATACGGCATGCCGACCGTGCGCGGCGCGACGCGCGGCGATCACCACGTGACCCTGCATATCGTCGTTCCAACGAAACTCACGCGTCGTCAACGTGAACTGCTCGAAGCGTACGCCGAAGCCGGTGGCGATGCGGTTGCGGAGCGT
>DASXGO010000193.1:0-3721 GCA_036489055.1 Candidatus Cybelea sp.
GCCGACCGACGCTATCTTGCTTGGCTTATCGCAGCGCCGCTCTCGGGGTAGCGGTAATAGCCGACGTCGTCGCGGCGAAATCCGGAATTCGTCGGCGTCAGGTTGTTTGTAGTCGGCGCCGGTGCTCTCCAGGCGGATAGCCGGTGATCCGCTTGAAGATCCGCGTCATGTGGCTTTGATCGGTAAACCCCGCTTCTGCTGCGATCTCAGTGAGCGACTCGTCCGATTCCGTAATCCGCCGGGCAACGTACTGGACCCGCGTTCCGAGCATCGCCTCGGAGATAGTGCGGCCGCGAAAACGGCGAAATGCTCGACAGAGATGCGTCGGGTGAACGCCGATGCTCGAGGCCAGCCGCGCGAGGTCGAGCGGTTCGCGAAAAAGCTCGCGCACCACGTCGTCGACCGCCGGAAGCCACGCCGGTTCGCGAAACTCCTCGAGCGTGCGGCTGGCAACGTGCGCGCAGAGCTCGTATACGAGCGCTTCAACCGTTGATTCGGCTGCGTCCGGACGCGCGAGGAACTCGCGAAATATCCGAAGCACCAGCCACACGGGATCGCCGCCTGTAAGTTCGAAAACGTGCGCGCGAGCGCCGCCAAGTCCGGCGATCACCGACTCCCATCTGGGTAAGAGGTCGACCGCGAAGAAGCGACACGGCTCAAATATATGGTCCTCGTGGAGCGTACCGGCCGAATGGAAGACGAGCGTATAGGGTTCGTAGCGAAGGTCGAAGTCCTCGCCGCGTTCCGCGTACCTCCCATCGAGAAGCAAGCTAAAATACGGTGCCTCGTGCTGGTGCTCGGCTACCGATTTGCTGGCCGCGTGCCGAACCTCGGTGAGAAGCACGCCGCACGTCTCCCACGTGTTGATCTCGCCGGTATAGTATCCGGGGGGAAAGCTACGCATTTATCATGTCGTTCAAAAAGCGCTGCGGCGCAGCGGCAAATATCTGTTCGTGCTCGGGTTCGCAGAAATAATAGCTTGCTCCTCGATACAACAGCCTCGGCGACTTCTTGGGGTCGACCTCCATCCAGCAAACCGGACAGATCGCATCGCCCACCCGCGCGATCGGCGCCTTGAGATAGGCGGCGTTGTTCGCCGTAAGCCAGCTTTCGCTCTGATACTCCATCTCATATGCGGTTAGGCGCGCCGTCTCTTTGCCGTAGTAGCGCGCAACGACGTGCAGCGCGAGGTCGATTCCCGCCGAGAGACCGGCCGAAGTCGCGATAGCGCCGTTGTCGACAAATCTGACGCCGCGAACGACGCTTGCGCTCGGGTACTGCATAGCCAGCATCGTGAGTGCGCTATGGTGCGTGGTCACAAGGTGGCCGCTAAGTAACCCTGCTTCCGCCAGTATCAGCGCGCCGGTGCAAACCGACATGATCAGATCCGCGTTGCGTGCCGTAGCCGTCAACCACTGCTTCACCGCCGCGGTAGGACCCGACTGAGCCGGAACGACGACGACTTTGGGGGGCGGCGCATTACCCAATGAGTATTTTGGTACGATCGTCATGCCCCCGCCGGCGACGATGGGTGCGGTGGTTTCCGCTACGGTGTAGAGATTGAATGCGGGCTGGGAGCGTCCGACGACGTGCGCGTCCGCGAAAACCTCCCATGGACCTGCGAAGTCGATCGTTACCGCGCCTTCGGCGAGCAAGAACGCCACCGGGACGCCACCTTGGGGTGGGATCAGCCGCCCGATCGGAGGATCCGCTCGAGGTGCCGATGCGTCCACCTCCAGCGGGGCGCTTACCGCGATGAGACCGAGCGCGGCGGCCTGGGACAAGAGATCCGAGCGTTTCATGCACCGAGGGTACAGCGGTCGGCTTCTCGCGTCTTGTACGCGATTAGCTAGTATTCGTTGTCGATGTGCAGCCGAATTGGGAAAGCGGACAAAAGCCTAAGTCGGATCCGGTGAATAGCGCACGTCTCTCGCGATATACGGCACATAACGGAAATCCCGAATGAGTGAGATCCTGCCGGCGTCGGTTTCCAGAAGAACGAAGTATGCCGGCTGACGGCTCGATGCCGGGCTGAACATCGCGATGGCCGGAACGCCGTCGGCGAAGCCGAGCTCCGCGCGGATCTCTTCGGTTTCGAGGTACTTGGCATAGCGGTCATAGTATCCCGCGTCGGCCATCCGCTGCTGAACGCGCGAGACGACATCGAGGCGCGATTCCTCGCCGAGCAGGGCGCGCAGCGCGTCCCAGTCGCGGGTGTTGAAGAGATCCACGTACCGTCGCAGCGTCGCTTGTTTTTCCGCGGATAAACGTTGTGGCTGCGCGATCGCGGCGCGCGGGATGCGGGCGATATTGGTGCGGGCTCTCGATAATGCAGCCTTCACGGCGCCGACGGTCGTTCCCATCGTGTCCGCCGCCTCTTCCAGCGATTGTCCGAGCACGTCTTTGAGGATCACGGCGCTGCGCTGCACCGGCGGAAGCTCGGTAAACGCGCCCAACGCCGATTCAACGAGCAGCGGATCGATGCCGTCCTCTTCAGACTCGGCCCGTTCCGGCAGGTCGGCAACGGGTTCTACGAGGTGCCGTTCGTAGCGTTTAAGAAAATCCATAGCAGTGTTATGCGCGATGCGAAAGAGCCAGGGGCGCAGGTTTGGCGGCTGCTGCATCTGGCCGAAAGCAAAATATGCCTTGGCTAAGGTGTCTTGAACGACGTCTTCACCGTCGAAAGCCGATCCCGTCATGCGCGCGCAATACCGGTGGAGCTCGGGACGGATGTCGTCGACGAGCTCCATGAACTGGTCGCGTGCTTCCATCATCGCCGGTAACAGCGCGCGGGTTTGGTCGTCCATCGTTATTCCAACGGTTCGACGCTCCGGCCGGTGATTAATGCCGCAGTTTGGTGCGCAGTGGCGAAAGGAAGGCGGCGAGCCACAACGCCGTCCCTGCGCCCACGCCGCCCGCCAGCGGCACGAGAACCTCTTCGACCGGGAACATTAAAATGTGCGCCAGCAGGATCATTTCAGAATCTCTTGTGCGGCCTCAACGACCTCACTCCAGCGTCCGTCCTGCGCTTTACCGTATGAGTCGTGCCAGTTCCACCAGATGTAAGGTTCGGTTTGCGGGTAGCCTTCGGGCGAGTCTTCCCACGTTTCTTGGCGACCGAGCGGCGTGAGGTCGAGATAGCTCCAGGTGCTTCCCAATGCCTCGTCACCGCGGTTGTTGACGAAGTAGGTGCGGTACACCGTATCACCGTCGCGGAAGAAAACGGTCGTGCCGTGCCACTCGTCCACGCCGAAATCCGTATCAAAGCTGTCCGTGATCGTGTACCACGGCATCTTCCAACCCATTGAGGCCTTGAGGCGCTCGATGTCGGCCTGCGAACCTCGGGAGACGTTGGCGAAGGTCGTGTCACGCGCGTTGAGATGCGCAAGGTGCGCCACCTGATCGGCCATCATCGAGCATCCGCGGCACGCATGCTCGGGCCAGCCGTAAACGCCGGGCTCGAAGAACGCACGGTAGATTACGAGTTGCCGGCGCCCCTCGAACAGGTCGAGCAGCCTAACCTTTCCCTTCGGAGAGTCGAACGTGTAGTTTTTCTCCACGCGCATCCAGGGCATCCGGCGACGCTCGGCGGCGAGCGCGTCGCGCGCGCGGGTCAACTCTTTTTCCTTCACCAGCAGCTTCTCGCGGGCGGCCTCCCATTGCTCCGGCGAGACAACTGGGGGCGCGTTCTTCGGGCGGTCGGTCATCATCGGTTCTCCTT
>DASXGO010000287.1:0-6528 GCA_036489055.1 Candidatus Cybelea sp.
ACCATCTCCATCGGGTACATCCGGCTGGTGCCGCTCACGTATCCGGCCGGCCAGCCGACGCTCGCGCCGCCGGCAACGCCAACCCCGAAAAGCTCGCCAACGCCGGCTCCCGCCGCCACGGTAACGCCCGCCGCTTCGCCAAGCCCCGCGGCGACTTAACTTAACCGCAGCGTCGCGAGATCGAGATCGTACTCGATCGAGCGAAAGATCTCGTCGGGGATCTCGCCGGCGCGGCGCATCTCGGTGATCGCTTGTCGCTCGGCCGCTAACGCCTCTCTTTGCACCGACCGGTCGAGCCGGATTTCTTTTGCCTCGTCGGCATCGGGATCGACCTCGCGGCCGTGCAGCAAGTTGATCCGCTGCGTGTACTCGTCGAGAACCCGGTCGATGATCTCACGGTCGAGGGGGGTCTTGTGGCGCGACTCCTCATCGCGCAGCTTGGCGACGCCCGCCTCGAGCGCGCGAATCCGCAAGTTCGCCTCGCGCTTGCTGCTCCGGCTCGTCTCGGTAACTCCGAGCCATTCGACCAATGGGCCGAGCGTCAATCCTTGGAAGACCAGCGTCGCGAAGACGACGCAAAACGTGAGGAAAATCAGCGCGCTTCGCTGCGGAAATGCCGCATCGCCCAACGTATAGGGGAGTGCCAACGCTATGGCAAGGGAGATAATGCCGCGCATCCCCGACCACCCGAGCACCACGAGCTGCTGCCACGACGCGACCGGGTCGCGCTCGCGCAGCCGCCGGCTCAGCATGCGCGGGATGTACGCGGCCGGAAAAACCCAGACGAGCCTCACCACGATCACGGTAACGCTCAGCAAGAGCCCGTAGAGAACGTAGTTGCGCACGTGCGGCATCAGCGCGAGCAAGATTGCCGGCAGCTCGAGGCCGATCAACAAAAATGCGAACGCGTTGAGCACGAACGTTAGAAGCCGCCAGACCGACGTCGCGAGTACGCGCCCTTCGGAATCGACGAAGTTGGAGGACCGCCGGCTCAGGACGATGCCCGCCGAAACCGCGGCGAGAACGCCCGAGACGTGCAGCTCTTCGCCCGTAAGGTAAGCGGCGAACGGCGCGAGCAACAACACGACGCTGACGATCAGCGGGTCGCCGTAGCCGACGCGCATGATGTAACGCAGCACGCCTTCCAACACGAATGCGATCAAGATTCCAGCCAGAATTCCACCGGCCGCAACTATCACGAACGCAACGCTCGCCCGCGCGAGCGAAAAGGTTCCGGTGAGAGCCGCGGCGAGCGCGAACCGGTAGAGCACCAACGCCGTCGCATCGTTGACGAGACACTCGCCGGTTATGATTGCGAAGATGCGGTGCGGGATCGCCAAGCGCTCGAAAATCGCCTCTGCCGCCACGGCATCGGGCGGTGAGACGATCGCGCCTAAGGTGAATGCAAGGGGCCAAGTGAATTCCGGCAACGTAAAGTGCGCGACAGCGCCGACTGCCGTCATCGTGACGAGCACCAGACCGACGGCGTAGAGCGAAATCGGCCTCGCGTTGCGTCTGAGATCGTACCAATCGGTCGTCCAAGCCGCACCGAAGAGCAGCGGCGGCACCACTAAAAGAATGATCAACTCGGGGTCGGGATTCGGGTGAGGAACGTTGCGGCTAAACGCCAGCAAGATTCCGCCGATGACGAACGCGATCGGATACGGAATGTGCAGGCGCTTTGCGAGCACGGCGAGCACGACCGTGACCGACAAAAACGTGATCAGAACGAGCGCTTGCGTCATCGCCTATCCGCTAAACGGCGTCGATCGGTTCGCCTAGGGCGCGCGCGTCGAGCGCGTAGCCGGCGACGACGAGGTAGACCTTCTCGGCTCGTCTCGCGAGCCGCTGCGACATGCGCCCCATCGCATCGCGAAAGAGACGCGCCGCCGCGGGCACCGGCACCACGTCCCAGCCGATCTGCTCGCTCACGGCGACGACGTACGCGGGTGAGTCGAGCAACGCATCGACGAACGCCGCAGCTTCTTCATCGAGCTGTGCTTCGAGCACGCTGTAATCGACTTCCAATAGATCGATCCGCGCGGCAATCTTTGCGGCGAGCCAGGTTCCCAGCGCGTCGACGACCAGACACGTTCCCGCCGCCGCGTTGCGAAAGAGCTCGAGCTGTGCACCGTCGCTCATCGTTGCGGTTTCGATGGTCGGCCACTCGGCCGGCCGGTCGCGCACGTGACGCACCAGACGGGCGCGCCACTCGGCGTCTTCGAGTGCGCTTGCAGCCGTCGCAACGTAGGTTACCGCGCAGCCGCTCTCGCGTGCCAGCCGTACGCCGAACGCACTTTTGCCCGAGCAGACCGGCCCGGTAATGAAGACGACCGCCATCGCGCCATTCCATTCGACTCAAAGCGGCGTGGTGCCCCGCCGCGACGAACGGTTGGAGCATGTTGTTGAACGCCGCAAGCGTTGTACTCGGTATCGTCATCATCGTCGCGGCGCTCAACGACGTCTTCCAATCTGTGGTCATGCCGCGCGCCACGGGACGGCGCCTTCGCGTGAGCTTCTACGTCTGGCGATGGATGTGGAGACTCTGGCCGCGCCTCGCGTGGCGCCTCTACCCGCGCAACGACGACCGACGCGAAGACTCACTTGCGGTCTTCGCACCCTTCATGCTTATCGCGCTCATGGGCCTCTGGGTCTCGCTGCTGATTATCGGTTTCGGCTTCGTTCTCTGGGGGCTGCGCGCCGGAATCGTACCCCGTGGCGACCACTCCTTCGGCGCGATGCTCTATTTCGCGGGTACGTCGCTCTTGACGATCGGGTTCGGCGACGTCGTTGGGCACGCGGGCTTACCACGCTTGGTCTCGGTACTCGCCGCGCTCGCGGGGCTCTCCTTCGTTGCGATCACCACGGCCTATCTCTTCGCAATTTTCGGCTCATTTCAAAACCGCGAAACGTTCGTCGTTACGGTCGCGGCGCGCGCAGGGTCGCCGCCCAGCGGCGTCAACTTACTCGCGATCGCCGGATACTCGCGCACGAAGGAAGATCTCTCGGCGCTGATGATGGACGCGCAGCACTGGGCCGCGGCGGTGATGGAGAGCCATCTCGCCTATCCCGTGCTGGCGTTCTTCCGCTCGAGCCACGACGAGCAGTCTTGGGTCGGAACGCTGGGGACGCTACTCGACTCCGCGACCCTCTTGATGACGACCGTCGACGGCGTGCGCGACGGTCAAGCGCGCATTTTTTACAACGTAGGGCGTCACGCCGCTCGCGACCTCGCGCGCTACTTTCGCACCGGAGATTCGGAAGAGAGCGCCGGCATCGAGCGGGCCGAGTTCGATCACGCGTGCGAGCGGCTCGTAGCGGCGGGCTACACGCTACGCGACCATGACGATTCGTGGAACCGGTTTACCGGCCTACGGTCCGGGTATGCGGCCCGCCTCAACGCGCTCGCCGCGTTCTTTCAGATACCGCCGTTGCAGTGGATCGGCGATCGCTCCGCGCTCCACGTCGCTCCGCATCGAGAGCTCAAAACCCGTGACCTCGATCGTAGCGGTGGAGAAACGACTTGACGTCGTCGACCGGTACCGCAAACCCGATGCTGCGCTCCTCGTCGAAACGCGACTCTGCGACGCCGACGACCTCGCCGGTGTCGGCAATAAAAACCGGGGCACCGCTCTCGCCGGGAACGATTGACAACGTTACTTCCAACGCGTCTTTGCGGACGGACGAAAGGCGTCCGCTGCCGAGCGACGTCGCCAAGCCGAGTCCTTCGTCGTCGAACTCGTCGGGAATCGGATAGCCGAGTAGCCCCACCTCGCGTCCCACTTCGCCCTGCAAGTGCGACGACGTTCCGAGTGAAATGGCCGGGAGCCGCCGGCGCACGGTACGAACGAGTGCGAGATCGAGATCGTCGTTCTGCGCGACGACGCGCGCGGGCACGTGCCAGCGATTTGCGATCGTGATGCGCAGATCCCACGCGCCCTCGATCGCGTGCTGCACCGTCAAGATGTCGCTGCCCCACGTCCCCGACGCGACCACGAATCCGGTCGCAAACGCGTCGTCGTACTTATCCTTTTTGTGCTCGGGCGGAACGCGCATCGATAAGAGCACCACCGCGGGCCGCAACCGCCGTACCGTGGTGACGAACGCGTCGTCCGAATTCCTGACGCAGCCCGCGAGAAGCGCGAACGCAAGGAGCGGCGCCGTTATCCGAACCATCATGCGAAACAATTCACGAGTGCTGCGCGCAGCGCGTCGAGCCCTGCGCCGGTCTTTGCGCTGACGTACAGCGCGTCCGTTTCGGGCCTGTGCGGGACGCCGAGGTCGCTTTTGTTGAAGACGCGCAGACGCGGCGTTCGGTCGAGCTCCAGTTCGTGCAGAATCGTCTCGACGGCGCGGCTCTGGCGCGGCCACTGCGGGTTGCTCGCGTCGAGCACGTGCACCAGCAAATCGGCATCGCGCAGCTCTTCGAGGGTCGCGCGGAACGCGTTGACGAGGTCGGCGGGCAGATCCGTGATAAACCCGACCGTGTCGGCCATACGAACGTAAACGCCGGGCTCGAGAAAGACCCGGCGAATCGTCGGGTCGAGCGTCGCAAACGGACGATCCGCCACGTAAGCATCGCTGCGCGCGAGGACGTTGAGGAGCGATGACTTGCCGACGTTTGTATAGCCCACGAGCGCGACGAGCGGCTCGCGATGCGGTGCGGAGCGCCGTACCTGCCGTTGCCGAGCAACGTCGGCGAGAAGCCTATTGAGCACCGCGATCCGCGCTGCGATACGCCTGCGGTCGACTTCGAGTTTCGTTTCACCCGGACCGCGGGTGCCGATGCCGCCGCCCAGCCGCGAGAGATCCGCGCCGACGCCGATGAGATTCGATTGACGATAGCGCAGCTGGGCGAGCTCGACCTGGAGCTTTCCTTCGCGACTGCGCGCATGCCGCGCGAAGACGTCGAGAATCAACATCGTGCGGTCGACGATCGGGAGCGGAATCAGCTTCTCCAGATTTTTACGCTGGCGCGGGCGCAGATCGTTAAGCACGAGCAGCAAGCCGGCGTGAAGCTCCTCGGCTACCTGCGCGATCTCGTTCGCCTTACCGCTTCCGACGAGCGTGGCGGGATCGACGCGATCTCGGCGCTGCACGATGCTTTGCAGCACCGTTGCGCCGGCGGCCTCCGCGAGTGCTTCGAACTCCGTGAGTTCCGCGTCGATCGATTCCCCACGATCGCGCGTCTCGACCGCGACGACGAGCGCGTCGCTATTCAGCGTGCGATCGCCAGCGGACGAATTCGATCGATGAGCCATTGGAGACCGTCGTTATACGCGGGACCGGGACGTTCGATAAGATCGGGATTAACGGCGTACACGTGTCCGTGGCGCACAGCGTTGAGGCTGTGCCACGGCTCGCGGTCGAACGAGGCCTCGAGATGAATCGCCGCGTCGGCGACCAGTAAGTCCGGCTGACGGCGGAGCAGCGCTTCGGGGCTGTATTCGCCATACGCGGCGTGGAGATCGAAGGCGGCGTTCGTTCCGCCGGCGAGCCCGATGAGCGTCGTGATGTACGAACCTGCACCCGCCGTCCAGATCGGGCCGCTGCCGAGCACGACGAAGACGCTGGGACGCCGCGCGAAGGATTTCGTTTGCGCGGTCAACGCCACGGTCCGGCGCTGCAAACGCACGATCGTCGCTTCGGCTTCGTGTTGCCGGCCGGTAAGCGCACCAAACGTCTTGATGTTGTCGAAGATGCTCTGATACGAATCGTCCGGCAAAAGAACGACCTTCAGGTGCGCGCGGCGCAGCGGCTCCGTCAGCCGCGCCTGTGCCGGTATGCCGACGACGACCGTCGGATGCAGTGCGACGATCGCTTCGACGTCAACGCTGGAGGAGTCGGCGACGCGCGGAAGCGACTTGGCTTGCGCCGCGTCCGAAAAGGCCGACACGCCGACGAGCTGCGCGCCGGCGCCGATCGCATACATGTCGTCCGCGAACGACGGCACGAGCGTGACCACGCGCGGCGTGCCGGCGGAGGCCGCCGGTGCAAGCGCCCAAGCTATCGCAAGAACCGCGAACCAGCGCATCACCCGCGACTACGGAGGAAGGAAGGCGGCGACCTTTGGGCAATGCCGCGCGCACCACGTTTGCGCGGGGAAGCCGGTGTGAGGCCGGCACGGTCGCGCCACTGTATGCGGGAAGCCGCGAGTCAGGATACCGTCGCAAACGTCGTAACCCGATCCGCCTCGCGTCAAGGAAAGGATTGCGATGTTCCCGGTACTTCTCGCGGCCATTGCGGCCGCGCCCTCGCCGTCACCGTCAGCCTCGCCAACCGCCGTGCCGGAGATCGCGCACGTCGTCACGAGCGACCGCGCCCCGGAAACCGCTGCACGCACGGCACGCACGACCTACGTCGTCACCGCAGCGCAAATCGCCCGCGACGGGGATCGCACCGTGGCCGACGCGATTGCAAACGTTCCCGGCGTCGACGTCATTCGTTACGGCGCATTTGGTGCCGCGGCGACCGTTGGAATTCGCGGCAGCTCTGCATCGCAGGTCTTGGTTTTGATGGATGGGCTGC
>DASXGO010000391.1:0-1694 GCA_036489055.1 Candidatus Cybelea sp.
TCAGGTGTTGGGCCTCGAAGACTCGGCCCACCACACGGGACGGTTTCGGATCGGAGGTCTGCCCATGCCGTTGGAAATGATCGATCCGATCGCGCCGGAAAAGACCGACGAGAAGGAATTCCACTGGACCCTGAACTTCGGTCCGCAGCATCCCGCGACGCACACCACGCTGCGGCTCCTGCTCACGCTCGACGGCGAGACGGTGATCAAAGCGGTGCCGGATATCGGCTATCTTCACAGCGGCTTTGAAAAACTCGGCGAGGATCTCGATTACAACCAGTATGTAACCATCGTCGACCGGATGAACTACATTTCGCCGGTCGCGAATGAGATCGCCTGGCACCACACCGTTGAAAAACTGCTCGGCATCGAACTCACGCCGCGTTGTAAATACATCCGCACAATTTTCGGCGAGCTGATGCGCATTCACGACCACTTGCTCTGCTGCGGCGCGGCGGCGCTGGACCTCGGCGCATTTACAGCCTTTCTCTACGCCTTCAATCAGAAAGAGAAGATTTACGACCTGTGCGAGATGGCGAGCGGTCAGCGGTTTCATCCGAGCTATACGCGCGTCGGCGGCTTGCTCCGCGACGTGGATGACGATTGGATCGCCAAGATACGCGAGTTTGTCCGCGACTTTCCGAAGGCTCACGCCGACGTCGTTCGATTGCTCAATCGCAACCGCATCTTCATCGACCGAACGCGAGACATCGGCGTTCTCTCGAAGGAAGAAGCGATCAACCGAAGCTGCACGGGTCCGGTCGCGCGCGCGAGCGGCGTGACGCGCGATCTGCGCAAAGACGAGCCGTATTTGGCATACCCCGACTTGGATTTCAAAGTCGTGTGCGCAACCACCGGCGATTGTCTCGCTCGTTATCTTGTGCGCATGGAGGAGATGCTCGAAAGTCTCAAGATCATTCAGCAAGCCGTCGAGCATCTGCCTAGTGGACCGGTCAACGTCGATGTGGACAGCAAGGTCGTCGTGCCCAACCAACAGGCGGTTTACCGAAGCATTGAAGGATTGATCCAACACTTCGAGCTGTTTATGACGAACCGCCAATGGCAGACGCCGGTGGATGAAGTGTATGGGGCGATCGAGTCGCCGAACGGCGAGTTGGGCTTCTACGTCGTCGCCGACGGCAGCGGTGTTGCCTATCGTGCGCGAACGCGGCCGCCTTCGTACATTCATTTCGCCGCGTTTCCGCACTTGATGGTCGGACATCAGGTGAGTGACGTGGTGGCGGTGCTGGGCAGCTTGAACATCATCGCGGCGGAGCTGGATCGATGAGCGTCTTGAGCGAAGAACTGCGGCAGCAAATCTTGGCGTACCTGCCTCGGTATCCGAGCAAGCAGGCCGTAACGCTGCCGGCGCTGCATCTTGTCCAGGATGCGCTACGCTGCGTGCCGTTGGGCGCCATTCGCGAGATCGCTGATTTGCTCGAACTTAGCCCTGCCGAAGTACGTGACACGATGACGTTCTACGGCTTCTTTCGCGACGAAGACAAGCCGCTCGGCACGACGCGCCTCTGGGTATGCCGCGGCTTGGCGTGCGCCATTCGCGAAGGGGAAGAAGTGCTGGCGGACGTTTGTAAGAAACTGCATGTGGCGCCGGGCGATACGAGCGCCGACGGCAAGATTACCGTCGAGTTTGCCGAGTGCATCGGCGTTTGCGAAGGAGCCCCGGCGGTGCTGAT
>DASXGO010000413.1:0-6574 GCA_036489055.1 Candidatus Cybelea sp.
CTTACCGCCGGCTGCGAACGCGACGACTGCATTATTGAAATCGTCCACGGCGAAGAGCGACGTTCCGTAGAGCTGAATCGTCGGGAAGTAGGGCAGCAGCGGATTACCCGATGAGTAACAGCCGTTGCCCTGAGTTTCTACCGTTCCGAGCGTCAGCACACGCAGCGGCGGGCTGTTGGTGATACCGCCGCTTGTACCGGCGCTGTACACGTTAACGGCCGCCTGACAGATCTTGGTGCTGCCGGAGCCCTGCGGAATCCAAACGCCGATGAAGATCTCACCGGAGGAATCCAAGCTCACGTTGGACGTAAAGCCCGGCGCCAGTTGCGTGACACTCGGGATCCATTGGATCGTTCGCGCGGCCGATGCTTTCGGATTGCCGATGTCGCCTGCCGAAACGACGTAGAGACCGTACTGGTTACCGAGAATCGAGTGCAGCGCGCCGTTGACGTAGAAGTTGTTATTCGAGTCGATCGCAAGCCCGGTTGGGCCAGGATAGTACAGCCCCGGTGACGCGAAGTCGAAAGCATAGATTGGATCGACGGAACCGGACGCTCCCGCCGCATAGGTGAGCACGGCGTCCCCCGTGTTGCTGTCGACGTTGGTCGAACCGTACGTGACCAGACGCCCGGACGGATCGACGTTTAAGTAAATCGGGAAGAGCGCGCTGTTCGCAGTGGACGTGACGAGCGCGGTCGGATGTTCGCTGCCGCTGGCATCGGGCGCGTAGATCGCAACCTCGTTCCCGGCATCGGGCGAGCCGTTTGCCGGATTGTACCCGAGCGTGTTGTCGATGTAGCCGACGTAGAGATTGCCGGTTGAATCCACTGCGATGCTTCGAGCGTACAGCTTTGAATCGAGGGTCAAGCTGCGCTTCGGCGGGGCGTTGCCATTCGCTTTGCCGTCATACTCGGTGACCGTGGCCGATTGACCGCCTTTTGAACCGAGATTCAAGACGTAGATCGTGCCGACTGGGGGCGGCGGCTGTTTTCCGTGCAGCTTGAAGTTTGCGTTCGCGCCAACCGAGCCGTAACCGTCGAGGTTTGCTGCAAGGGAAATCGACGACGCATTCTTGTTGCCGTCGTATGCAAGGCTGATGCCCGAGCTCGGCTTGCGAATCGTGAGCGAGGACCCCGACAGTTTGCCGAGGTGTAAATGAAACGCGTGCGTGTTGTCGCCTTGAATTCCGAGGACGACGGGCTCCTCGTAATCGCTGGGCCCGATGATTTGCGCGCCGGTAGCATCGTAGGCGCTTAGCGTCACGTGCGATGTCACCGGATGGCCGCGCTTTCCGCCATTCGGCGAAAGGGAGAGTTTCAGCGATGCGATGACGCCGTAGAGCGTCAGTGAGAGGTTGTTCACCTGCACCGGACTGTTACCGCCGTGAATCGTCGCCTCGACGGAACCGACCGATAGAACCGCACCGGTCGCGTTCGTACCGGCATACGTCGTGACCGAAAAGACGTCGCTTCCGGATGAGCCCAGCGCGGTTCCCATACAAACGGTTTGACTGCCGTCGGTCTTGCAGCCGCGCGCGCGCCCGACGGTGTTGATTGTCTTCGGATTCACGCCGCCAACCGGTTCACCATCGACCGAATAGAGCTGGATAACGATCGATTGCGTGTTGGGCGAAACGTACTCCGGATTTAACGCATGTCGTTTGCCGGGAATCGTGACGGTTACTTTTACGTCGACGAGATTCGGCGGAGGTTGCGGCGTGCCGCCGCCACCGGGTGAGTTCACGACCGAACCTGCCGGAAACGTCCCCGCTCCCCCACATCCGGCCGAACTCATGGCAGCGAATACCAGCAGTGTCATCCTGAGCCGCGCGCGCAGCGCGCGAGTCGAAGGGGCGCGTGTCGAAGGGGCGCGTCTCGAAGGGCGGTTCATGGATAGGTCGCCGACAGCGCGTCGGAAGTGGAAATGTCCGCTTGACCGTTCTTGCCGCGGATTGCGGGGAGTTGCGCGAGATTGTTGGGATACGATGCCTCGTACGCCGGGTAGTCGGCCGCGGCGGCGTAAACGTCGTACGAACCTTTCGCACAGATCGTCTGCGTCGGCTGGCCCGATTGTGTGAGCGGCCCCAATTCGTCAGGCAAAAAGAGCGACTGCTTTCCGCTCTTGGTCGTAACGACGGTGTAAAACGCATCGCTCGAATGCGCGGTCACGCACGTGCCCGTGGTACCGCTTCCGCCGAGCGCGCGCACGACCGCCATTACTTCGGTCGCGCCCTTCGGAACCGTGAGCGCAATCGTTCCGCCGCCTTTGTTATCGGGCTTGAAGGCGGGCGTCGCGAATGCGGGCAGAGGCGCGAGGCTCGTCAGCTGCGCACCGGCGGCGAGTATTCCCGGCGGCGGCGTCGGCGAGCCGTTTGGGTTGGGACTAGGCGTGGGATTCTGCGGCGTATCGTAGGCCGGCGGCACCGCCGCATACATATGGTAGGTGCCCAGCACCGGCGCCACCGCAAAATCGGTAAACCCGAGCGAGTAGCCTTCCCAGCCCAACGCTACCAGTGACGGCCCTGCCGCCGGAAATGCGGGTGGACCGCCGTACCAGCGCTGCACGTCGCTCTGGCCGCCGTAGATCGGCAGAGCGTACGCTTGAAAGAGCGGCGTAAAGCCGTTGCCCGGACCCGAATCCGAATTACACGGACAGAGACCATAGCCGAACGCTCCCGTTGTCGACCCCTTCGGCCCGCGCGGCGGTCCGGTCCACAGCGTTTGGTTGAGCGTTCCCCACGTGATGTGGTTGGTGCCCAAGTCGGAACCCGCGGACTGCACTTCGCTGCCGGTTTCGGTGGAGTAGAGCACGTCGAAGCTGGTCGGACCGATGATCATCGGCACGTTGTAAAGCGTTCCCGAGAGCCCGTCTTTTTGGCGGAGCGTTTCGACGGTGTTAAGCCCATACGCAACGCTCGCGCCGCCGTTGAACGCCATCGTCGCGACGCCCACGGCGACTTGTAGTTTGCTCGTCGCCGAGGGATCGAACGACGTCACCGGCGGCTCCGACGCACCGCCCTGCCCGCACGCTGCCAACATCGAACATGCTAGTAGCGGAACAAGCATACTTCGACCCCATAATTGCGAGACGCTCGACGTGATGCCGAGGAGGCTCGGACCGACGAGCGTAGCCAAGGACGGCGGGAGCGAGGAGGCCGAGCAGCATGAGCGCAGCCGTGATGGCGAAGCGAAGAGCGGCTCCGAGGCGTCATGTCGAGCGGCGATGCAATTATTCATTTAAATCGTCACCTGGTAATAGAGACGAAACGAGATCGGCGGCTCGTTCGGATAGGTCAGATACGGCGAGTTGGGATGCGCCGAAAGGTCGGGCGGCGCGTAAGGTGCCGTCGAATACGTGCACGGCGCATTGCCGCTTGCCAAGCCCGAGGTCACCGGCGCGCCGTAGCAGCCGTTCACCACCGGCACGTTGTAAAGCTCGTTGAACAGATTGGTGATCTGCAATCCGAAGACCGACTGTACGATGCCGCGCACCTGCGGGCGGTACTCAATCGTCAGATCGGCGTCGACGCGCGGCGTGGTGAGAAACCCCCCCGCCAGCCCGCGCTCGGCAATTCCGCGCGTGGCAGCGATATTCGGCTTGGTGCAACTGCCGGGATCGAGCGGATCGATGTACCCGTTGGCACCCGAATAGATCAGCGATAGGCTCGTGCTGGGCACGATCACCGGAATGCCGTTGCAGTAGACCGCCGTGTAATAGCCGGCCCCATACGGATAGCCGGAGTTGGCGTAGATGACCGGATTGATCCGCCAACCTTTGGCGGTCTTATAATTGAACGCGGCGTTGAGCTGGAAGGGCGAGAGATCCGGCGAGCGATAGACCACGCCGAGCGCGAGGGCCGCCGGCTGCAAAAACGCACCGGGCGGCTCGTTGCCGAACTGACTGATGTAGGTCGCGCCGACTTGCCACGACAGCCCGATCGGCACTTCTTTATTGTAGAGCGCTTCGATGCCGGTGGCTTTTTGGGTGCCCTGATTCGAATATTGCACGTCGCCGAAGACCGGCGAGCCGGTTTGGTAGTTAAAGCCGATGATTTGCGCGGTCTGCTCGATCACGTTGTAGCCGCGACGGTAAAACGGCGTGATCTTCATGGCGGAGCCGTCGCGAAACTCATGCGCCCACGAGATGTCGATGTTCGTGAAGGTCGCGCCGACCAGCGGCGCCTCCAGCGTGGAACTGCCGAAGCGGAAGTCGCGCGTAAGCCAGTAGAGCTGATCGGCGTAACTCGAGCAGAGCCCGTCGGCATGCGGACCGCAATAGGCTGCCGCTCTCCCCGTCGAGTTGTCGTAGGACGGGATGCCTTCAAAGGCAGCGTAAGGAATCCGGCTGACGTCGGCACCGAGCAGGCTCGGCAGCGGCGCCGAAAGCGTGTGGCCGAAGCCCAACCGAATCGTATCGCGCGGATCGGGAGAGTACGAGGCGTCGAAGTGCGGCTCGTAGAGCCGTTGATGCTCGACGGCCGGAATCGATGCGGGCGCACCTATTTGGGTCGGAATCTGAAAGTTATAGCCGTCGAGCCGGAGGCCGGCCATCGCCTTCCAGCGCGTCGAAAAGTCGACGGTATCTTGCAGGTACAAACCGTATTGCTGCTGCGCAACGGTTGCGACGTCTTGCTCGAACGGAAAGCGCGCGCCGCCGGGAAACCACGACGCTAAGTAGCCGCAGTTAGAATGAATGCCCAACTGCGCGCAAAACGCCGGTGAGAAGAAATCTTGCTCCAGCCCGGCTTGCGTCGACGGGTTGTTGTTCGGCAGCAAGCCCGTGTACGTATAGGGCAGCGGCAGCGGCTGGAACGGGTGAGTGATCGGATAGGTAAGGATGAACGACGGCGTGGTAAACGCCGTGTAGCTCGTAAAATCGTAGCGGGTCCCGTAAGGCACCACGAACTCGTAAATCCCGCCGTACTTTAAGAGATTCTTACTGCCGAGCTGCGTCGTGACGTCGAGCTGCCCGGCGGTGCGCGTGCCGCCGTAGGGCTGCGCGAAGATGCCCTGTGCGGGCATGTCCTGCGATTGCTCGCTATACGTCCGCCAATACCGCGACGTCAGCAAGGTCGAGCTGCCGAGGTTCACATCGTACTCGAGCTTATAGGCCATGAACGGGCTGCGAAGCGTGTCGGCCGATGACACGAACGAGTACGTGTGGGGCTGGCCCGGGAAGAGCGGCAGCAACTGGTCGCAGGCGTAGTTTTGCTGCGCCGAGTTGATCGGTCCGTTTGGACCCTCGATCGGAAACGGCGCGCACTTACCCGCCGTCGTACCGCCGGAAATGTACGGCAAAAACTGAAACCCGCCGTAGTCGAGCGTCTGCGTGATCTCCTGGTTCTGGTAGAAGAACTGCAGACGCTGATTCCCGTTGTTTCCAAAGCGGTAGATGAGATTGTCCACAAAGTCGTTTGACTTCAAAAACTGCGGCGCGTAGTAGACCAAGTTGGGATCGATCGTGCTGCCCAAGGTAGCGGCGTTGGTGCCCAGTGTCCCCAGCGTGTTGGCTGCCGTACCGTTAATGCCGTATTGAAACCCGCGGCGCACGCCGATAAACCCGGCGTAGTTGGAGAGCCGCTGCGAGGGATCGGCCCAGCCCCACTCCAGGCCAAGCTGATGCAAGTATGGATAGACCAACGCCTCGGCGTCGGCGTGCAGATAGGTGGGGTAGGTGCCGTTCTTGGCGGTAAAGAGAATCAGCCCGGTGCCGGTATCGCCGTGCGTAGCGTCGCCGGCGCCCGGAATGAGCTGCACGCTGCCCACGCCGTTGAGCAAGTTGAAGTTGCCGATGTTCTGCAGCGTGTTCTGTAGGTTGGCCGTGGGCGTCGTGTAGTCGATCCCCTCGAACTCATAGGAAGCCTCGAAGGCAAAACCGCCCCGGATCGATACCGTGCCGGTCTTGTCGATCGTGACGCTGGGAATGCTGCGCAGCAAGTCCTCCTCGCGCGCGTTGAACGCTTTGCCCATCACCGTCTGGATCTGCGAGCCCGTCACCGTATAGGTGTCGATGGTCATCCCGTGCTGAAAGGCGCTGCCTGCCGAGCGCGCATGGGTGCTCGCAATGACTTTGAGCGTCTTTGAGAGCGTGACGTCGACCGTGTTATGCGAGCCGTTGAGCACGACGACGACGTTGGCGTACGGCAAGTAGCCGGTCTTGGAAATCGAGATCGAATACGTGTCCGGCAGCACGCTGAGGAACCTAAAACGGCCCTGCGCGTCGGTGACCGTCTTATACGCGCCGCTGGGCGATTTGGCGATCACCGCAGCGCCCGCGATCGCGACGCGAGTCTTATCGTCGGTCACCGTGCCCGAAATGATGCCGCCGGTCTCCGCAAGCGCCGGTACGTGAGGCATTGCCATGTAGCAAAAACCAATGAGAAGTATGCGCTTCTTGACGCGGAGCAAACTCTTAATCAAAAAACCTCGACTCCCAGCAGCAACGAAGAGGCAGCGGGTTCGCCTGCCCTTCACGCTTCGATGCTAGGGGATGATAGTGGGCGATGCATCCCCGGGAACGGGCGATTCGTTAAGGTTCCGGCAATGCTATTTTATCTAGCGATAAGAAACTTTTA
>DASXGO010000454.1:0-1949 GCA_036489055.1 Candidatus Cybelea sp.
ACGAGATCGATCATCTGGATGGCAAGCTCTACGCCGACCGCGCGACAAACGTACGTCCGGCGCGCAGCGACGAGGAGAAAGAAACAGCCGAGGCTTGAGAGCCCTTTTTTTTGGCACGAGCGCCTTTGCGGTGCCGAGCCTGCGCGCCGTGGCGGCGCGCACGCAGCTCGCGGGCGTCGTCACGCAGCCGGATCGTCCGGCCGGCCGTGGACAGCGGCTTGCGCCGAGCGCCGTCAAATCGGCGGCGGCGAAGCTCGGCCTGCGCGTGTACGAGCCCGTCAACCTCCGCGACTTCACCGCCGAGATCGCCGCCGAACCGTTCGATCTCTTCGCACTCGCTTCGTATGGGAGAATTCTTCCGAGAGAGTTGATCGAGCTGCCGCGCCTCGGCGCGCTCAACGTGCACCCTTCGCTACTGCCCAAATACCGCGGGGCGACCCCGATTCAATCGGCGATCGTAAACGGCGACCGCGAGACCGGAGTTACGATCATGCTCATGGATGCCGGAATGGATACGGGCGACGTCGTGCTACAAGATTGCACCGCAATCGCAGCCTGCGAAACCTACGGCGAGCTGCACGACCGGTTGGCGCTGCTCGGCGCGGATTTGTTGGCGCGTGCGATCGATCTCGCGCAGCACGGGGTGCTCGCGCATCGGCCGCAGAGCGGCGAGCCGAGCGTCACGCGGCCGATCGGCAAGGAGGATCTGCTGGTCGATCTTTCCTGGCCGCCGCAACGAATCGTCAATGCGGTACGCGCCTTCTCGCCGCAGCCGGCGGCGCGCGCCGAACTCGCGGGCGAAGTCGTCAAAGTCCTGCGCGCGCACGTAACTGCGGATGGGACGCTTGAAATCGACGAACTGATCGCGCCAAATCGAGGCCGTATGTCCGGCGCCGAATATTTGCGCAGCAAGCGATGAATGCGCGGGAATTGGCGTTGGCCGTCGTGCGGGACGTTTTCCCGGCGCCGGGCTCGCATGCGATCGAGCGCACCGCTCAGGCCTCGTTCGATTATCACGCGCGCCGCTCGCAGCTTGACGGGCGCGATCGCGCCTTCGCCGCAGAGCTGGCCTACGGCGCGATCAAGATGCGACGCGCGCTCGATTGGTATCTGGAGCCGTTCGTTACCCATCAAGGGCTTCCGCAAGTCATCCGCGAGATCTTGCGGCTGGCGGCGTACGAGCTGCTCTACACGCGCGCCGACGTCCATGCGACGGTATTTGAGTTCGTCAATCTCGCCAAGCGCTTCAGCCATCGCGGGCTCGCGAATCTCGTTAACGCCGTGCTGCGCTCGCTGCTGCGGGCCAAACCCGAAGAGCCGGTGCGCGAAACGTTTGACGGTGACGACGAGTATCTGGCAACGCGCTATTCGCTGCCGAACTGGCTGGTGCGCCAGTGGCGCGAGGTTTTCGCGGCCCAGCTCGAAGCGATCTGTGCCGGCGTCAACACGCCGGCGCGCGCGGCGGTCGTCGTCAACAGGATGAAAGGCAGCGTCGAAACGGCTGCAGACCGGCTTCGAGCCGCCGGAGTGGAAACAACGCCCTCGCAGTACGTTCCGGAGTCGCTGCTCGTCGACAGCGGCTCGCCGGTTCGCGTACGCGACGACGGCGATTGGTGGCCGCAATCCGAGAGCTCGGCGATGGCCGCGGACGTTCTGGGGCCCCAGCCCGGCGAAGCGATTCTCGACGTCTGCACGGGGCGCGGCAACAAAGCGCTGCAAATCGGAGCGCGCTTGGCCGGCGACGGCTCCCTCTGCTGCATCGAACTCGACGCCCGCAAAGTTGAGACCCTGCGGCGCCGTTTGGAGGAAGCGGGGATCGTGGCCGCCGTCGTTACCGACGACGCGACCGCCGAAATTCTAGCGGACGATCGGCGGTTCGATCGCGTGCTCGTGGATGCGCCTTGCTCGGGCGTCGGCGTCGTCGGCCGCCATCCGGAGGCTCGCTGGAA
>DASXGO010000507.1:0-6259 GCA_036489055.1 Candidatus Cybelea sp.
CTGCTGGGCTTTTCAATCAACACCCTAACGCTTTTTGGTTTGACGCTGGCGACCGGTTTGGTCGTGGACGACGCGATCGTCGTGCTGGAGAACATCGTGCGCCACATCGTCGACGACAAAACGAGCACGTTTGAGGCAACGGTGCGCGCGATGAACGAGATCGGCGGCGCGGTCGTCGCGACGTCTCTCGTGTTGATGTCCGTCTTCATTCCGGTCGCGTTCCTTCCGGGAACGACCGGCTTGCTCTTCCAGCAGTTCGCGCTCACGATGGCGGCATCGATCGCAATCTCGCTCTTTACCGCGATGACGCTTGCGCCCGTGCTGACGTACCAGCTCGTGCACGGCGCGGAGCCGACGACGAATCGCTTCATGATCTGGTTCAACGACCGGATTCACGCGTTGACCGAGTGGTACCGAGGCGTCGTACCGCGGCTCATCGCCCACCAAAAGATCGTGATCGCGATCTTTATCGGTGCGGTCGCGATGCTGGGCTTGATGTTCAAGATTACGCCGTCCGGCTTCTTGCCCAACGAAGACCAGAGTCTGCTCTACGTTTTGGTCACGCTGCCGATTCAGGCATCGATGGATCAAACGACCGCAGCCGTCAAGAAGCTGGAAGGCATGATGTTGGCTATGCCGCAGGTCGAAGCGGTGACCTCCGGCATCGGATTCGGTTTTGCCAACAACAGCTCGAATCAAGCGACGATCTTCGTCCAGCTCAGGCCGCTCGCGGAGCGGCACGGCCCGCAGAATTCCTCGCTTGCGATTCAGTACAATCTCTATACGCGCTTTGCGAAGCTTCCCGGCATAACGGCGCTTCCGGCCAATCCGCCGGCAATTCCGGGGCTAGGCTCGACCGGCGCCTTCTCAATCCAAGTCCAGGACATCAACAACCTTGGACTGCCGACGCTCAACAAGGTCGGCAACGCGATCTTGGCCGACGCGAGAAAGGACCCGGCGCTCACGCAGGTCCGATTGCCGACCATTTTCACCGGAACGTATCTCGTCACGAAGTTCGACCGATCGAAGGCGCAGCAATTCGGCGTCACACCGCAAGCGTTTTTCGATACGGTGAACGCGACGACCGGCTCCAACTTCATAAACTTCTTCGATTACGGCACACGCTCGTACCAAGTCATCGTGCAGGCGCGCGCGCAGCAGCGGACGTCGCCGGCCGACTTGTCGCGAATCTACGTCGCGAACAGCGGGGGCGCTATGATGCCCGTCAGTCAGTTTTTGAAAACTGGGTACGAGACCGATAACGTCGCGATCATGCGCTTCAACGAGTACAACGCGCTCGAGATCGACGGTGCACCCGCCTCAGGGGCGAGCTCGGGTCAGGCGCTCGCCGCAATCCAAAAGCACGTGGTCGCCAACCTTCCCAAAGGGATGGGGTACGAGTGGAGCGGCATCGCGCGCCAGCAAGTTCAGAGCGGCCCGCAGACGGTCGCGGTCTTCGGCATGGGCCTGCTCTTCGTCTTTATCGTGCTGGTGGCGCAGTACGAAAGCCTCTCCACGCCGTTCGTCATCATGCTCGCGGTGCCGGTCGCGCTGCTCGGTGCGATCAGCGCGATCTACATTCGCCGCATCTTGGAGCTGCTGAGCATCGTCGTCCATTCCAAGATCGCGGGACATCTCGTGCCGATCGCAACGACATCGTCGGACATTTACGCGCAGATCGGGTACGTGATGCTGATCGGACTCGCGGCGAAGAACGCGATTCTGATCGTCGAGTTCGCCAATCAACTGCGCGAGCAGGGAATGGAAGCCGTCGACGCGGTGGCACACGCCGCCGCGACGCGCTTGCGCCCGATCCTTATGACGTCGATTGCCTTCATCCTCGGTATCATGCCGCTAGCGTTCGCGCACGGCGACGGCGCACAATCGCGCATTTCGCTCGGGACGGCCGTGCTCGGCGGCATGCTGGTTTCGACCGTCATGAACTTAGGCGTAGTTCCGGTGCTCTACGTCGTCGTGGTCGAATTGACCGAGCGCAAACAACGAAAGAAGGCGCCGCCTCAGCCGAAAAATCTGCCGCCGCCTCCGCTGCCGGAGGCGCCGGTTACAACGCTTTGACGGCGGCGGTCAGGGCGTCGATCGAGGCCTTCGCGTCGCCGAAGAGCATCGAGCAGTTCGGCATCTCGTAGAGCGGATTCTCGATTCCCGCGAAGCCAGAGCGCATCGATCGTTTGAGCACGACGACGTTCGCCGCTTTGTCGACGTCCAGAATCGGCATGCCGTAAATCGGCGAGCTCGTAACGTTGCGCGCGGCCGGATTGGTGACGTCGTTTGCGCCGATGACGAGCGCCACATCCGCAGTTGGGAATTCCGGGTTGGCGTCATCCATGTCGAGAAGTTGATTATACGGAACGTTCGCTTCGGCGAGCAGCACGTTCATGTGGCCCGGCATGCGGCCCGCGACCGGATGAATCGCGTAGAGCACTTTCACGCCGCGCTTCTCGAGCTGATCGGCGAGGGCTTTGACGCTGTGCTGCGCCTGTGCCACCGCCATGCCGTAACCCGGAACGAAGATCACCTTCGCCGCGTACGCCAGCATGACGGCAACGTCGTCGGCGCTCGTGCTCCGGATTTGCTGTGGCCCGCCGCCCGCGGCGGCGACTTCCATTCCGCCGGTTGCACCGAACGCGCCGAAGAGAACGTTGGTTAGCGGACGATTCATCGCGCGGCTCATCGCAACGGTCAGAATCGTGCCGCTGGCGCCCACCAGCGCGCCGCAGATGATCAACAGGTTGGAGCCGAGCTCGAAACCGGTAATTGCGACCGCAACGCCCGTGAATGAGTTCAGCAGCGAAATCACGACCGGCATGTCGGCCCCGCCGATGGGCAAAACGAAAAGGACGCCCAAGAGCAGCGCGCCCAGCAATAACGCGACGTAGCCCCAGCTCGGAAGCACGCCAAGTGTAACGATGAACCAGACGGCAAGCCCAAGGATCCCAAGGAGCACCAGCGCGTTCACTACTTGCTGCCCCGGATAGGTGACGGGCCGTCCGGTCATCACTTCTTGCAGCTTGAGAAACGCAATGAGGGATCCGGCGAAACTCACCGCGCCGATGATCGCCGAGAGCACGAGCGATACCGCAATGACGTCGTTCATCGCGCCGCCGTGGACGACGTAATGCTCGACCGTCGAGATGAGCGCCGCCGCCCCGCCGCCGGCGCCGTTGTAGAGCGCGACCATCTGCGGCATTGCCGTCATCTTTACTTTGAGTGCGGCAACGATGCCGACGACGGCTCCGATCGCAACGCCGGCCGCCACGGCTTGCCAACCGATCCCGCCGGTTCGTATGACGATGCCGACCAAAGCGATCGCCATGCCGACCATCGCAAAACGATTACCGCGGCGCGCCGTGGCTGGCGAATTCAGTTCGTGGAGTCCGTAGATGAAGAGCGCGATTGCGAGCAGATCCGCTAGATCGATCGCGACGCTCACTTCCCGTCTCCCCGGCGCCGGAACATTTGCAGCATGCGTTCGGTTACCGCAAAACCTCCGAAAACGTTAATCGCGCCGAGCGTCACGGCGGCGACCGCGAGCGTCACCAGCAGCGTGCCGTGCTGGCCGGCGAAGAGCTGAGCGCAGATCACGATCGCGCCGGCGAGGACGATGCCGTGAATGGCGTTCGTCGCCGACATCAACGGCGTATGCAGCGTCGTCGGAACTTTTGAAATTACTTCGAAGCCGACGAAGATCGCCAGCACCAAGACGGTTAACGGTTCGACCAGGCTTGCGAGCTCGTTCACGTATTGCCTCCGATCAAGACGTTGCCGTCACGCGCGACGACGGAGCCCTTCGCGACGTCGTCATTGGGATCGATCGCGAGCGTGCCGTCCTTGATCCAGGGCGAGAGCAGGGCATACACGTTCCGGGAATAGAGGCGACTCGCGTCCGCCGGCATCGTGCTCGGCAGGTTCGTGGTGCCGACGATGGTGACGCCGTTACTCGTCGTGACGATTTCGTCGGCCCGAGTGAGCGCGCAGTTTCCGCCCGCTTCGGCAGCGAGATCCACGACGACGCTTCCAGGTTTCATCGCCGCGACGGCCGCCTCGCTAATCAGCACCGGAGCTCTGCGGCCGGGAACGAGCGCGGTGGTGATAACGACGTCGTTCGCGCCGATCTGCTCAACCATCCACGCTCGCTGACGCTCCTGCTGTTCCGGCGTCAACTCCTTCGCATAACCGCCCGCACCTTCGGCGTCGCTACCGAGATCGAACTCGAGAAAGGTCGCACCGAGCGACTGTACTTGTTCTTTGACGACGGCTCGCACGTCGTACCCGCTGACTACGGCACCCAGGCGGCGCGCCGTCGCGATGGCTTGCAGTCCCGCGACGCCCGCGCCCAGCACCAAGGCTTTTGCCGGTGCGATCGTTCCAGCGGCGGTGGTCAGCATCGGAAAGAATTTCGGCAGGTGTGCCGCTGCAAGGAGCACGGCTTTATAGCCGGCGATGTTGCTCTGCGATGAAAGCGCGTCCATGGATTGCGCGCGCGTGATTCGCGGGATCATCTCCATTGCGATCGCCGTAAGGCCGGCGGCAGCGAGCCGCGCGACGTACTCGGGATCGCCGAGCGGGTTTAAAAAGCCGACGACGACGCTGCCGCGCCGCAGGGCTTGCAGAATGACGTCGCTCGGACGGCCGACGCAGACGATCGCGTCGGCGCTCGACGCAAGCGAAACGGCATCCTCGGCGAACGTCGCACCGGCTGCGGCGTAACCTTCGTCCGGAAAAGCCGCCGACGTGCCGGCTCCCCGCTCGACGAGAACGCCGACGCCGGACTTTGCGAATCGTGCGACGGTCTCGGGCACGAGCGCCACCCGGCGCTCCTTTTCCGCGGCCTCGCGTGGAACGGCAACGATCACGGGGACCATTCATACGGCCCGCGCATCACCGCGCCCTTCGCGCGCCGCCGTCAGACGATCTTTACGGTGTTGGTAAGATGGCCGATTTTTTCGATCGAGACGTCGAGTGAGTCGCCATCGGTCAGGAATTCGGGCGGATTGCGCGCGAACCCGACGCCTTCGGGCGTACCCGTCGCGATCACGTCGCCCGGAAGGAGCGTCATGCCTTTGGAAAGCTCCGCGATGAGACGCGCGACCGGAAAGATCATCTTCGCGGTAGTGCCGTGCTGCTTTTCCGTGCCGTTACGGTGCAGCATGATTTCAAGCGCCTGCGGATCGCCGATTTCGTCGGGCGTGACGATCCACGGTCCGATCGGGCAGGTCGAGTCGAGACTCTTACCCTTGAACCATTGGCCGTGCTCGCGCTGGAGATCGCGGGCAGTGACGTCGTTGAGCGCGGTGTAGCCGAAGACCACGCGTAATGCGTCCGATTCATCGAGATCCTTACACTCTGCGCCGATGACGACGGCTAGCTCGGCTTCAAAGTCGTATTCGCGCGACACGCGCGCTTGGAGGTGAAGCGCCGCTCCGGGTGCCGCGATCGCCGTCGGAGCCTTGGTAAAGAACGTCGGGAGGTTGGGCAGCCGCAGCTCGCGTCCGGCAGCGCGGGCGCCCTCTATTGCGTGGTCCAAATAATTTCGACCGACGCAGAACACGTTGCGCGCCGGCCGCACCGGCGCATCGAGCGCAACCGCGGAAAGCGGAATCAGATCGTCGGGAGTGTGCCATGCGATGCGTTCGTGCGGCGCGAGCTCGATATACTCGCGCAGCGTCTGCGTTGCAATGGTGCGGATCATCTCGCCCTCGACCACGCCGGGGCGCATCCGTTCGTCGGTCCCGCGATACGTCAGGAACCGCACCGTAAGACGTTAGGGCGGCAGCGTCGGGGGATTCGTCGGCTTGGGTGTCGCTACGCCGCGAATCTGGTTGAGCGACGGCAGCTTATTGTTCTCTTGCTGTTGGTGTTCTTCCGCTTTGCGCTCTTGTTCGGCCGCCGCTTCGGCCTGTTTGCGGAACATCTCCATCATGACCGTCGCCGCGCCCGGCTCGTTTCCCCAACTCCCCCCGTGTGAGATGATCGCGACGTGGCGAGTGACGTTCGTCGTCTTGGGATCGTAGTCGTACGTCACGCGATAGAGGCCGACTTCGGCCGTGCAGGCGCTCGTGCCGTTTTGCTCGTGACACTTGCGGATCCACATTTGCAGCGCGTTGCCGTATGTTTGGTAGTTGAAGCTCAGCAGCTTGCTGGGCTTGACGGATTTGATCCGAACGACTTGTCCTTTGCCGTTCACCTCGACGACGACTTCGCTGTGGAGCGGAACCTTCGGTAGATGAATGACGAGGCG
>DASXGO010000462.1:0-1589 GCA_036489055.1 Candidatus Cybelea sp.
GCGGCGTTTTGGCATCCTGGGCCGTGCCGAAAGGGCCTACGCTCGCGCCGGGCGACCGGCGCCTGGCCATGCACGTCGAGGATCATCCGCTCGATTACCGCGATTTCGAAGGGAACATCCCCGAAAAGCAATACGGCGCCGGCAACGTAATCGTGTGGGATGAGGGGACGTACGCGCTCGCGGAAGGCGACGATCCGGCCGCCGAAATCGCAAACGGCAAGATCAAGTTTCTGCTTTACGGCGAAAAGCTGCACGGCGAGTTTACGCTCGTGCGCATCAAGGGCCGCGAAGGCGAGCACGGCGATCCGTGGCTGCTGATCAAGGATCACGACGAATACGCCGATTCCAAGTACGATCCAGCCGACCATCCGAAATCGGTGAAGACCGGCAAGACGCTCGACGACGTCGCGCGCGATCCACGTTCGAAGATTTGGAATTCCAAACCGAGTGCGCGGCACGCGACCGCACCGAAACTGGCCGAACGCGTCAAGCGCGATCCGTTACCGAAGCTCAAGTCGGTCATGCTCGCGACTCTCGTCGACGCGCCGTTCGACGACGACGATTGGCTGTTCGAGATCAAATGGGACGGGTATCGCGCGATCTGCACGATCGACGAGAAGGGCCGCCTCTCGTTGTCGTCGCGTAACGATATCGACTTCCTGGCGAGATTTCCGACGCTGGACGGATTGGCCGACGCGTTTGGCAGCGTGCCGATCGTCGTCGACGGCGAGATCGTCAGTTTGGACGCGAAGGGCCGGTCGGCGTTTCAACGTCTGCAAGAGTATCAGCAGTCGCGGACACAGCTCACGTTCGTCGCCTTTGATTTGCTCTACGCCGACGGGCGCGACTTGCGAAAACTTCCGCTCGAGCAACGAAAAGAGTTGTTGGAACGCATGATCGCCGACGAAAATCTCGTGATGTACAGCAAGCACGTCGTCGGGAAAGGCGTGGCGTTTTTCGATGTCGCGCGCAAGCGCGGCCTCGAGGGAATCGTCGGCAAGAAGCGCGAGTCGGTCTATCAAGAGCGAAGATCGCGCGACTGGGTAAAAATAAAAGCGCAACTGGAAGCCGAGTTCGTCGTCGGCGGTTGGACCGATCCGCGCGGCAGTCGCAAAGGCTTCGGAGCCCTGCTACTGGGCGCGCACCATCGCAACGAATTTCGCTACGTTGGTTCGGTGGGAACGGGATTCTCGCAGAAAGTGCTGGGCGAACTGCACGACAAACTCGTCCGCTTGGGGCGCAAGACCTCGCCGTTCGACACGCCGGTCGTCGTGAGCGAACCGGCTCACTGGGTGAAGCCCGAGTTGGTCGTCCAGGTGCGATTTACCGAATGGACGCGCGACCTGGTGCTCCGTCATCCGGCCTATCTCGGGCTGCGCCCCGACAAACCCGCGAGTGCGGTGAGCATCGAGCTGCCCGCCCACGTGGAAACGTCGTGAGCGCTTCCGAACGCGTGCCGGTCACGGTCGGGACGCGCCGCCTGTCGTTTTCGAATCTCGATAAAGTCTTGTGGCCTCGCGACGGCTACACGAAAGGCGATCTCATCGATTACTACCGCGCCACAGCCGAGATTATTCTGCCGTATCTGT
>DASXGO010000470.1:0-10455 GCA_036489055.1 Candidatus Cybelea sp.
CTTCGGACATTCGCTCTTTTTGCTGCGGGCGGTTCCCGCACTCTTCGCCGCGGCCTCGGTCTACACGACCTGCCTGATCGCCGTCGAACTCGGCGGCGGGGTCTTCGCGGAGTTCTTCGCGGCGCTGGTCGCTGCGATAACCCCGGTGCTCATGCATTTCGGAACGACCACGAGTACCGATATCGTCGGCTTGTGGTTCTGGCCGCTCATGGCGCTCTACGTGCTGCGGATCGTCAAAGGCGCCGATCCACGCTGGTGGCTCGCCGTCGGCACGATCGTCGGGATAGGTCTCGAGAGCAAGTACAGCGTGGCCTTCTTTGCCGCCGCGCTCATCGCCGCACTGCTGCTGTCGCCGCAGCGGCGCGCGCTCAAGACGCCCTGGTTCTTCGCCGGCATGGCGCTGGCCGCGGCGATCGCGCTTCCGAACTTCGTCTGGCAAGCCTCACACGGCTATCCGATGTGGACGCTCTTGCGCGACGCCGGCGAGTACCGGAACGTTCAGCTCAACCCGCTGCAGTACGCGGCGACGCAAGTGCTCATTACGCATCCGCTGCTTGCGCCCGTTTGGATCGTCGGATTAGTCACGCTCTTGCAGCGTCCGCAGGTCCGCTTTCTCGGGATTGCCTATCTTCTGCTCATCGTGCAAATGATGGTGCTGCACGGTAAGGACTATTATCCTGGCGCGGTCTATCCGATTCTCATTGCCGCGGGCGCCGTTAGGACCGAAGCGTGGACGAAAGCCGCAGCACTCTGGCGCCCGGTGCTGGCGGCTTATACGTTGGCCGCCGGCGTGCTGCTCGTTCCGCTGCTGATGCCGGTATTACCCGAACGCACGATGTCGGCGTACGATCGTCTCGCGCAAACGATGCTCGCGCATGAAGTGGCGCTTGCCAAAATGGAGCGCACGCAAATCGGAAGCCTGCCGCCGGATTGGGCCGACATGCACGGCTGGCGCGAGCTCACGGAAGTCGTCGCGCGAATCTACCGTTCGTTACCGCCCTCGCAGCGATCGCAGGCTGCAATCCTCGCCAGCAACTACGGCGAAGCGGCCGCGATCGACTTTTTCGGCAGCGATTACGGGCTCCCGCCGGTCATTTCCGGCGATAATCAGTATTGGGAGTGGGGAACGCACGGCTACAGCGGAAACCTCGTTATCGACGTTCACGGCGACTGCCGGCGCGACGTTAACCTCTTTCGAGTCCATCGGACCGTCGCGCGATTCTCCAATCCGTGGGGAAGGCCGTTTGAAAACGGCTTTCCGATCTCGCTCTGCGAGGGAATCAACGCGCCGTTGGCGACCGTCTGGCCGAAACTTCGGCGCTACAACTAACTGCGCGTATTTATGCCGTTACGGCGTGCGCTTGCGGATCGATCGCGCGCAGCAGGTGCGGATAAACGCGATCGGCGAGGCGCCAGCGCCGCATCGGCGAGACGATGTCGTGCGAGAGCGGCAACCCGGTCAGTACGGAAAGCTCGACGCTCTGCGGAGTGTTTTGCCGCCAGCTTTCGTACAGGCGCCGAATTGCATAGTTGTTGACCGCGACTTCCATCGAGTTCGCGACGATCGTGACGTGCCGCGCGCTCGGCGCCCGCGTGCGCGCCTCGTCGAGCACGGAACGCGCAATGCGATACGAATGCGCGATCGCATGCGTCGCGTAGCGCGGATAGCCGCTGGTCGCGAGAAACTGGCGTTCGCGCAGAATCGGATTCCACCAATGGAATCGGTTGGGCACGCTGAGCAGCCGCTCCGCCACTGGTCCCATGAGACGGTTTGGAATCCAGGAAATCCCAAAGAACGGTGCGATCGGTACGGCGTGATCGACGTCAAAGCGCTGCGCGGCCCACGCCGTGAGGAGGCCGCCAAGCGAGAAACCGGCGATCGTAATGCGATCGCCCAGCTCGCGCGCGACTTCGACGTATTCGGTCACCGCATCGCACAGATCATCCGCGTTCAAACGTTCGAGCGCCGTCGAAAGCGGATCGGCATGACCGTGGTGCGGCAGGCGCGGTGCGACGACGTTGTAACCGCGCGCGTGCAGCTCGGCTGCGACGCGTTCGAACTGCGCGGGGCTCGCGCTCATGCCGTGCAGCAGAACGACCGAACGCTCGCAGCGCGTCGAATGCACGTACGCAAGCGTGCGTCCGCGGGGAGCGACGCCGGGATGGTCGCGAGCCTTAAGGCGCTCGAGACGCGCGAAGCAGGTAGCCAAGGAAAATTCCTTAACAGCCCTGGCGTGTATCTCCTCTCAAACCAAGCAAAGGAGCTCATAGCGCGGGAAGAGCGCTACGGCGCTCGCAACTACGCGCCCCTCGACCTGGTCGTCGAGCGCGCTGAGGGCGTCTGGCTCTGGGACGTTGAGGGGAAGCGCTACCTCGACTGCGTCAGCGCGTACTCTGCCGTCAACGTCGGCCACTGTCATCCGCGAATTTATGCCGCGCTCGCCGAGCAGGCGCGGCGCGTCACATTGACCTCCCGCGCGCTGCGCAACGACCGGATGCCCGGTTTTCTGGAGAAGCTGACGCGCATCTGCGGCTACGACAAAGCCGTGCCTATGAATACCGGCGTCGAGGCCGTTGAAACCGCCGTTAAACTCGCGCGCCGCTGGGGCTACGCCGTCAAAGGCATTCCGGACGACCGCGCCGAGATCGTCGTCTTCGAGAACAACTTCCACGGGCGCACGATGGCCGCGATTAGCGCCAGCACGACCGCTGAGTACCGCGCGCGCTTCGGTCCGTTTCTTCCCGGCTTCATCGCCGTTCCGTTTGGTGATTTCGACGCGCTTGCTCAAGCGATCACTCCGAATACGTGCGCGATCCTCATCGAGCCTATCCAAGGCGAAGGCGGCGTGAACGTTCCTCCGGACGGATACCTCCGTAAGGTGCGCGGGCTCTGCAGCGATCGGAACGCGCTCTTCGTCGCCGATGAAGTTCAAACGGGATTCGGCCGCACCGGCGACATGTTCGCCTGCGATTACGAAAGCGTGAAGCCCGACGTGTTGATCGTCGGTAAGGCGCTCGGCGGCGGCTACTATCCGGTTTCGGCCGCGCTCGCGAACGACGATGTGATGCAGCTGTTCGCTCCCGGCGACCACGGCAGCACCTTTGGAGGAAATCCCCTTGCGTCGGCTATCGGAGAGGCCGCGCTCGACGTGATCGTCTCCGAAGACCTCGCCGCACGCGCCCGCCGTGCCGGCAAGACGCTCGTTCACGCGCTGCAGGCGATCGGTTCGCGCTCGATCGTGCAGGTGCGCGGGCGGGGGCTCCTGATCGGCATCGTCACCGCTTTCCCGGCGCACCGCCTCTCCGAGGCGCTGCTCGAGCGTGGTGTTGCCGCCAAGGAGACGCGCGACGACGTTTTGCGCATCGCGCCGCCGCTGGTTATCGACGACGACGCGATTGCTTACCTCCTCGACCGATTCGCCGACGCCTTGAGCAGCTGCGAAGCCCGGCCTTGACACTCCCCCGCCCGGGCGTGATATTGTTGGCGGGCCGAAGCAGCGGCTCTGCCGCTCACCGGATGCCCGCGGGCGATCCGGTCTTCACTCAGGGACTCTCGGCTGAGTCCGCGGTGGGGTTGCTCCGGCAACGCCTTTTTTCTTTTTTGGAGATGAACACATAGCAAAAGTTCTGCGCGTCAACGACCAGATTCGCATTCGGTCGGTTCGAGTCATCGACGAAAACGGAAATCAACTCGGAATACTGCAAACCGAAGATGCACTGGCGCGCGCGCGGGCCGCGGGACTCGATCTCATCGAAGTTTCGCCGAACGCGCAACCGCCGGTCTGCAAGATCGCCGATTTCGGACGCCTCAAGTACGAGCAATCGAAGAAAGACAAAGATGCTCGGAAAAAGCAGCGCCACTTCGAGTTGAAAGAAGTGAAGCTGCGGCCCAAGATCGAGACGCACGACTACGAAACCAAAGCGCGCATGGCCGAACGTCTGCTGCTCGACGGCAGCAAGATCAAGGTGACGATCATGTTCCGAGGGCGTGAAATCACCTATACGTCCTTCGGACGCAAGCTGCTCGACCGAATGGCTGAGGACATGGCTCCGCTGGCAACGGTCGAACGCGAGGCACGCCTTGAAGGCAAAAATATGTTCATGATCCTGGCACCGCGTGCGGTGCAAGCCGGACCACCGAAATTCTCAGTTCAGACGAAGGAGCGAACCAGTGCCAAAGATACGAACCCATCGGGGAACCGCGAAACGCGTGAAGGTGAGCGCGACGGGGAAAGTGCTGCACCGTCATCAGTTTGATGGCTGCGGTCATATCCTGAGCAAGAAGTCGCGCAAACGCAAGCGCAAGTTTCGTAAAGATCAGCCTACCTTCAAGGGCGACTTGAAGCGCTTGGCCCCCACGATTCCGTATCTCGTTTAGGGAGGTTCTGTAAGCATGGCTCGCATCAAACGCGCCGTGGGCGGTCTCAAACATCGCCGCAAGGTGATGAAGCTCGTCAAGGGCTTTCGCGCCGCCCGCCGCCGCAACTATCGTGTCGCAAACGAAGCGCTCCTTAAGTCATTGGCCTACGCCTTTCGCGACCGGCGCGTTCGCAAGCGCGATTTCCGCTCGCTTTGGATAAGCCGGATCAACGCCGCGGTGCGCCGGGAAGGCATCTCCTACTCGGTCTTCATGCACGGATTGAAGAAGTCGGGCGTCACGCTGAATCGCAAGGCGCTCGCCGACCTGGCGGTTTCGGACCAAAAAGCCTTCGGCGCGCTCTTGAGCATCGCAAAGCAAGCGTCCCAAGAATAGATCAAAATCCAGATCGCCTGGCGTCCGCTAGGCAACAAGGTATATAATCGTCCTCAATGGGCCGTTCCGCCGCTTTCTTTGCGACGGTTTTGATCGTCGGTATCTCCACGCAGGTCGCGCCATTAACGGCTAGCGCCCAGACGGCCGTTTCGTTCACCAGGACGACCGCCGACCGCATCGATCGCATCGCGACCGACGAGATTCATGCGGGCCGGACGCCGGGGATCGCGATTGGGGTCGTCGTTGACGGCCGCTTGGTCTACGATCGGGGTTTCGGGTTTGCGACGATCTCGCCGCACGCTCCAATGACTCCAACGACGGAGTTTTACGACGGCGGCCTGACCGCGCAGTTTACCGCTGCCGCAATCTTACTGCTCGCGCAGGACGGCAAGCTGAAACTCGACGACCCCGTTTCCAAGTATGTGCCGGAGTTGCACCTCGGCACCGGAGTGACGATTGCGCAACTGCTCACGCAAACGTCGGGGCTGCCAAACTACATCGGTGCTCCGGGTGTTTCGAACGACTTTACGCATACCGTTAAGCTCGCTTCGCTGCTGGCCGCCGTCGACGCGATGAAGCCGCGCGCCGAACCCGGAACCGTTTACGAAAAGAACCCGATCAACTATATGTTGGCGGGATTGATCGTCGAGCGCGCGAGCGGCGTGACGCTCTCCGATTACCTCGAGCAGCATATCTTCATCCCGTTGGTCATGGACCATTCGTTCCTTGCCGGAGACAGCGGCATCTCACCGGCACACGCCACCGGATACTTCAAGAGCGCCCAGGGGTTCGCGCCGGCGCCGGTCTGGGATCCCGCGTGGCTCGACGGCGATGCCGGCTTGGTCTCGACGATCGACGATCTCGCCAAATGGGATATCGAGATGCCGGTTCTGTTGCGCGTTGACGCGATGCGCACGATGTTCACTCCTCCGAGCATCGCAACTCAGACGCACTACGGCATGGGGTGGGTCGTCGACCGGCGCGGCGGACAAGAGTTCGTGTGGAGCGACGGCCCGATTCCGGGTTACCGTGCGCTGAACGCGCTACTGCCGAATCAGCACGTGGGTATCATCGTTTTCTCGAACGCCGAAGCCTCGCGCGGCGTGACCGTCCCCGAAGAGGTCGGCGCGCGCATTCTGGACGTGCTCGTTCCGCACAGCACGGCGAGCCTCGATAACCCCGTGATCGCTCGCGCGAAGGAGTGGCTGGCACGATTGGCGTCGGGACGGCTCGACCGCTCGGAGCTCACGCCGGCATTCAGCGCGTATTTGACCGACGATCTGGTGGCACATGAAGACATCGCCTCCCTCGGACGGCTGGAAACGATCGTGCCGCTCTCGAGCACGGTCGAGCCGAACGGCGATACGCTCTACGCGTTTTTGGTCCGCTATCCGCGCGCGCAGTACCGCTACAACTTCGAAGTAGCGCCGAACGGCAAGATCGACGGTCTTACTTTAGTTTCCTAAAACCCCTAGTCGTCGCCATCCGCTAAGCGGCGCCCGGTCGCCTCAACCACTTTTCCCAACATCGTGACGGCTTCCGCACGCGTGGCGTTGCTGAACATGTAGCGAAGATGTTCGTCGGCATCCTCGACGATTAATACCGCGCGTCGCCCTCCACGAACGGAAGCGATCAGAGAGTTCAAGTAACTCTCGTCTTCAGGCGCCAGCACCGAGTGTTCGCCGTCGCGATTGCGCTCCAGAAGTCGCTTGAGAACGGAGTCAATGTCGCTAGGTATGTCCACCACGTACCTCCAAGACCGAAAGCACCGCGTCGGTAGCAACGGCGACGGCGCATGCGTTACCCTTCGATAGCCCCTTCCACAAGGCTTTGGGGTACCTACCAGTAACTATCGACCAAAATCACTTCCAATTTTATCTTCCCCGCCCTGCAGCCAGAGTAGAGCTAGCACCGTTTTCGCATCGGCGACTCCGTCAGCGACCAACCGCCATGCCGCGCGGATTGAGAAGACGCCGACTTCGATACGCTCGTCATCGTCGAACGCCGGCTCGCCCGCCGACAGCTCGTCGGCGTGGAAGAAGTGCATCAACTCCGAGCAGAAGCCCGGAGTCATCCAGAACGACCCGATCGGCACGATTCGTCCCGCCGAATAGCCGGTCTCTTCTCGAAGCTCGCGCGCAGCGCCGTCCGGCGCCGCCTCGCCGGGCTCGGCCGACCCGGCCGGTATTTCCCAAAGCATTGCGCCTGTAGGATGGCGATACTGGCGCACCAACACGAGTTCATCGGGCGATGGCGTCGCCACGATCGCGAGCGACGCACCGTGCTCCACGACGTCGACTCGGTGTTCCGCGCCGTCGGGATAACGAATCCGGTCGACCCTAACGCCAAAGACCCGGCCCTCAAAGACGCCTTGCGACTCGACGACGTGGGGCAGTTCCTCCATCGGCACCGGCTTGGCGGAACGGCCACGCCCGCCCTCGTAGCACTGCATCGTGCCTAACCCTCGGTCGTCGGTTTCCGGCGAGATTGGCTGGCTTGCATACTTTTTGGTGGTTTTCGTCGCCACAGGTTATGGGCTGCTGCGAATCCTCGTCCCGCATCACTTCAACGACCGAGTGGCGGTAATGCTGGCGGCGATCTTTGCGGGGCTGGCGATGATCGGCACGCGAGCGTGGGTGAGTGCGCGATGGCGACGCGGTTAGGCGCGCACGCCGCCCGGTTGACGGCGGTGAGGGCGCTGCGTTCGGTGAAAGGACGTCGCGAACAGCAGCGTTTTGCATTCGAAGGTTCGACGCTGCTCGGCGAAGCCGCGGCCGCAAACTTTCCAATCGCAGAGCTGTATGCGACGCAGCGCGCGTACGACGCTACGCCGCTTGTTCACGACCTCGAGAGAAGCGGGACGCCCGCCTTCATCGTGGCGGAAAGCGCGATCGGCGGCATTTCGGACGTCGCAACGCCCAGCGGTATCCTCGCCGTCGCTCCCATTCGGCTTCGGACGCCGGCCGAGGTCGTGGGCATGGATTGCAGCCTCGTCTTGGCCGACCTCAACGACCCGGCGAATGCGGGCACCCTGCTTCGCTCGGCCGATGCGTTCGGTGCGGGCGGGGTCGTCTTCGGGGCCTTAGGTGTCGACCCGTACCACCCCAAGGTCGTGCGCGGGTCCATGGGGGCGGTCTTCCGCCTCTCCATCGCCATCGCCGACCCCGATGAAACGGGGGCGGCGGCGGCGGCGGCCGGCACCGGCATGCTTGGCCTGGCGGCCGCAGGCGCGCCGCTTGACGGCGAGCATTTCGCGCCTCCCGTTGCGCTCGTCGTCGGCCACGAACGCCGCGGCCTTGGTCTCTGGGAAGGTCACTGCGAGCGGCTGCTTGCCATACCAATGCGGGGTGCCGCGGAGAGCCTCAGCGCAGCGGTCGCAGGCTCAATCGCGCTGTACGAGGCGGCTCGCGCCCAATCTTGTCAAGACAGTCTTTTGGCCCAAAAAAGTCAAGACTACCGCGCTAAAAAGTCGCATGGTACAATCAGGCGACGTTAATGGGCCGCCCCGGAGCCGACGGCTCAGAAGGAGACTGCAAACGCATGGCAACGTCCAATCTCTTCTGGAGGCTTTTCGCCCAAACGGGTTCGATCGACGCTTATCTCGCCTATCGAAGACTGCACGCGGCGCCCTCGCCGACATAACGAACCAGTCAGCCGCGGCCGCGTAAGTCAACAGCGGTTTTGGAGGCGCCCGGTAACGCAGAACGAACCGGGCGCTTTGCTTTGAATCTCGCGGAAACCCTTAACGAACTGCAGCAACGTTTCGACGACGCGATCGCCGCCGCAGCCGGCGAGCAGGCGCTCGAGGGCTTGCGGATCGCCTTTCTCGGACGCAACGGCGACGTGACGAAAGTGCGCCGTTCGATCGGTACGCTCCCCGCCTCGGAACGTCGCGACGCCGGGAAAGCAATCAACGACGCCGTCGCGGCGATGGAGGGCCGGCTTGAGTCCGCACGCGCCGCGCTCGAGGCGCGAGCGTTCGACTCCGAACTCGCCGCTTCGATCGACGTAACCTTTCCGGCGATCGCGCCGAAAATCGGTTCGATTCACCCGGTTCGCCGTATTATCGAGCAGAGCTGCGCGTACTTTGGCGCTCACGGCTTTGCAGTCGTCGTCGGGCCTGAAGCCGAGCCCGATTACTATAACTTCGACGCGCTCAACATTCCGAGCGATCACCCCGCGCGCGAGAGCTTCGATTCTTTTTGGCTGAGCGATACGATGCTGCTGCGGCCGCACACTTCGCCGATGCAAATTCGAACCATGCAGCAGCACCGTCCGCCGATCGCAGTCGTCGCACCCGGAAAGTGCTTTCGGCGCGACGCCGTCGACGCGCGTCATCTCTTTCAGTTCCACCAAGTCGAGGGACTGCTGGTCGCCGAGGGCATTCATTTCGGACATCTCAAGGGTATGCTGACCGGACTCTGCCGCGAGCTCTTCGGCAGCGATCAGCGCGTGCGTTTTCGGCCTTCATACTTTCCGTTTACCGAGCCGAGCGCCGAGGTCGATACGACGTGCCCGAAATGCAAAGGCGGCTCACGTGACGGTTTGCGCTGCAATATGTGCGGCGGCTCTGGCTGGATCGAGCTCGGCGGATCGGGGATGGTTCATCCAAACGTTTTGCGCGAAGTCGGATACGATCCCGAACGCTACTCGGGCTGGGCCTTCGGCTTCGGCGTTGAGCGGCTGGGTCTATCGCGATACGAGGTCGACGACATTCGGCGCTTCGTCAACAGCGACCCGGACTTTCTGACGCAGCTCTCTTGACCGAAGAACCGTGCGCGTTCCAATAAGCTGGCTGCGCGATTTCGTTGCGCTTCCCGACGATGTGAAGGCGATCGCCGAGCGGCTCGCGATGTTGGGTTTCCCGGTGGATGCGATCGAGCGGCGGCCGAAGATTTCGGGTGTCGTGACCGGGCGCATCGAGCGCGTCGAGAAGCATCCGAATGCGGATCGGCTGCTCGTCGCGCGCGTCGCCGTCGGGGCCGACGAGCCGTTGACGATTGCGACCGCCGCAACGAACGTCGCGAGCGGCCAGCACATCGCCGTCGCGACCGTCGGTGCACGGCTTCCCGCGTTGACCATCGAGGCGCGTACGATGCGCGGCGTCGCCTCGCAGGGGATGATGATCTCCGCCGACGAGCTTGCCTTGCCGCCGGAGTGGTTCGAAGACGGAATCATGCAACTCGAACGGACGATCGAGCCCGGACTCGACGTCGTCGAACTCTTCGGCCTCGACACCGCCGTGCTCGACGTCGAAATCACGGCGAACCGGCCCGACGCAATGTCGGTCGTCGGCTTAGCGCGCGAGCTGGCCGCCTCGTACGGCGTGCCGCTCAGACTTCCGTCCCTTGCCAATCCCGGCGACCGCGACGAGTCGCCCGGCAAAGCACCTCGGGTTGTGATTGAATCGCCCGACTGCCGGCGTTTTGTCGCGCAGCGTTTCGACGGCGTGCGCGTGGAGCAGGCACCGGCATGGATGCGCGTCCGGCTCGCGATGACCGGACAGCGCCCGATCAACAACCTCGTCGACGTCTCGAACTACGTCATGCTCGAGACAGGCCAGCCACTGCATTTCTACGACGCCGAGAGAATCGCCGGGATGACGCTGGTCGTCCGCGACGCGCACGCGGGCGAAACGCTGCAGACCCTCGACGGCGTGGAGCGCACGCTTGGGACGCAAGCGCTCGTCATCGCCGATCGCG
>DASXGO010000168.1:0-2107 GCA_036489055.1 Candidatus Cybelea sp.
AGTACGCTGCACCGCAGGTCGCCACCCTCCCGCACGGAACTGCGCGGTGATGGTTGTGATCGTTACCGGGGCGGCGGGGTTCATTGGATCGCACCTCGTCGACCGATATCTTGCCGACGGTGCGACGGTGATCGGCGTCGACAACCTCATCACCGGCGCAGAAGCCAACCTCATCCGAGCGCAAGAGAATCCTCGCTTCACCTTCGTTAACGCCGACGTTGCCTCGCCCTGGGACGGTTTGATCGACGAAGTCGAACGCCGCGGCAACCGGCCGAATCTCATTTTGCACTTCGCCTCGCCGGCAAGTCCGATCGACTATTTTTCGTTCCCGGTCGCAACGATGATGGCGAACAGCGCCGGCACGCATCGTTGCCTCGATGCCGCGCAGCATTGGAACTGCCGGTTGCTCTACGCGTCCACGTCTGAGAGCTACGGCGATCCGCTGGTTCATCCGCAGCGCGAGGACTACTGGGGGAACGTCAACCCGGTTGGGCCGCGCGCGTGCTATGACGAATCGAAACGCTTCGGCGAAGCTCTGACGATGACGTACGTCCGCTCGGCCGATGCCGACGCGCGCATCATTCGCATCTTCAACACGTACGGTCCGCGTATGCGTCCTAAGGACGGCCGCGTCGTCTCGACCTTCATCATGCAGGCGCTGCAAGGCGAGCCGCTGACCATTTACGGCGACGGGTCGCAAACGCGATCGTTCTGCTACGTCGACGATCTCGTCGACGGAATCGTGCGCTGCGCCGCCAGCGACGCGACGCGCGGACGCGTCGTCAATCTCGGCAACCCCGAAGAGTATACGATCGCGCAGCTCGCACAGATCGTCAGCGAGACCCTCGGCGTGCCGTTGCGCGTGGAAAACCGCGAAACGCGCGAAGACGATCCCTCCCGCCGCAAACCCGACATCGCCGTCGCGCGCGAGCTGCTGGGATGGGAGCCGAAGATTACGTGCGCCGACGGTTTACGCCGCACCATCGAGTACTTTCGCGGCGGCTAATCGTCGCTGCAGCTCTTCCCACTCCGCCCAGAAGCGGGCGTCGGGTTCGCGCCGGTCCGATGCCAGCGCGTAGAGCATGACGTAGGCGCGGTGCGTTAAACGCCCGGCGCCGGTCGTTGCGTCGAAGTCATCCGGCGCAAAGGCGGTGTGGCGAAGGCGCTCGTCGAGAAATTCGGCAGCGAAGTGTTCGATCGCAGGTGAGTTGCCGTCTTCCGGCCGCAAGCCGAGTTTGCGCGCGATGCGTTCGAGCTGCGCTCGCGGCTCCTGCATCAGCAAATCGTAATCCACGACCGCGAGCGGCTTGCCGCGAAGCTCGTGCAGAAACGGCACGTTGTGTGCGAGCCATAAACGCTCGGCTTTCTCACGGGTGATCTCTTGGCGGCGAAAGAGCGACGCTGCCACGCTGAGCGGATGGCGGATCGCAACGACGTACGCATCTTCGGCCGAGCAGTCGTGGAGAGCATCGACCCAAAACGGCAAGAGCCGGATGGTTCGCGGATCCTTGAAGCCCCAAAGCGGCCGCGCCGTGAAATGTTCGTTGAAGTACCGCACCGCCTTGAGGCGCAGCAACCGAATGCGGTGATGCATGAAGCGGTCGCGTGCAATCGGCGCCGCATCGTCCCACTTCAGCTTTAGCTCTTCGAGCACGCGCTGATTGATACCGACGATCGTCTTGTCTTCCCAATAGCCCGTCGGATTGTCGGGCTGCAGATCGAAGAAATTGTCGCCGAGATCGACGGAGAGCGCGCTGACGCCTCGAGCGACAGCGCTCGTGCCGCTGCGATGCATGCCGACGACGCAGACCGCGCGGCTAGCCATCTGCCCGCCGGTACCCGAGCAGCGCCGTACGGACGATTTCGCCGGCGTCGCGATAGCGCGGCTTCCAGCCGAGCTCGCGCTGTGCGCGCTGCGGATTGGCAACGAGCGTCGGCGGATCGCCGGGCCGTCGCGGACCGAACCGATACCGCACCGGCATACCGGCAGCCGATTCGACGGCGGCAATCACCTCCAAGACCGAAGCGCCGCGGCCGATGCCGAGGTTCGCGCGCAGCGGGTCGCCGCCGGCACGAAGACGATCCACGGCGCGTACGTGCGCGTCGG